>JAQYVQ010000122.1 GCA_030145435.1 Syntrophobacteria bacterium
CCCGACCAGGGTCGTACCCAGGAGCCATTCCGGCTTCTCCAGCATGCTTTCCACCAGTTTGGCTCCCCGGGCGCCCCCGGAAGAATCGGTCCTGATCTTCAGCTTGTCACAGCTCACGATGGCCATCTCCGAGCCTGAGAAAAAGGCCTCCATGGCCAACAGGAACAGGATCACAGGCAGATAGGGGAGGATTTCCATTAACTCTTCCCTCCCTCATGGCTCTCAGACGGTGAATCGGGCCCCTCGTTCTCGGGCGGCACCGTATCTTCGAGCTTCCGTTCGACCCTCAACTCCAGGATTCGCGTTCCCTCCATCTTCTCCACGGCGAACGTGTAATGCATGAAGGAGACCTTCGCCCCCGGCGAGGGCAGCTTCCCGAACAGGCCGAAGACGAGCCCCCCCATGGTGTCGTATTCTTCTTCCGGGAGTCCGGCCCAGGCGAACCGATTGAAGTCTTCGATGGTCATCATTCCCGGAATGATCATCGTGTCCTCGTCCAGCTTTCTCGGCTGCGGCTCCTCAGGATCGTAATCATCCAGGATCTCCCCGAACAGCTCTTCGAGCAGGTCCTCCATGGTCACGAGCCCGGCCACCCCGCCGTATTCATCGACCACGATTGCGAGGTGAATCCGGTTGTGACGAAACTCACGAAACAGCTCGCTCGCCTTTTTCGTCTGGGGGATGAAATAGGGCTTCCTCAGCAAGGCCCTCAGGTTCCAGTCCCTGCGTTTCTCCGGATCGACCGAGAACCCGAGGAGATCCTTGCAGTAAAGGATGCCTGTAATATCGTCCTTGTCTTCTTCGTAAACAGGAATACGGGAATAGTGCTCCTCCTCGATGACCTTCAGAATCTCCTCCAGGGACTGATCCGCCTGGAGGCAGAACATGTCGGTCCGCGGTGTCATCACCTCGGAGACCCGGGTCTCCTCGAAGTCGAAGATGTTGTGAATGAACTCGCGCTCCGCTTCCCGGAGAAACCCGTCCTCATCTCCCTTGTCGACGAGATGCCGGAATTCTTCCTCCGTGATCGGTGCGTCGACCATCGGAGACTCCCCAAAGAAGAGCCGCACGATCCCGTTTGAAAGACTCGCCAGGACCCACCGTACCGGGGCAATCAAAGAGTAAAACAGGCGGAGGGGGACCGCTGCGAATAGGGCAGCCTTTCTTGGGTTGTACAAGGCCATCGTCTTGGGCGTGATCTCCCCGAAGACCAGCAGCAGGGGGAAACAGACGGCCGTGGCGATTACCGTCTTCAGCAGGACCGGATCGATGGAAACCCGGGGTGTCCAGGTGAAGAAGACGTTATCCACAAGGGAGGCGCTCAGGGCGGAAATCGTTATGTTGACGAGTTCGTTCCCGATGAGAATCGTCACGATGAGTCTTCGGGGTCGTTCGAGCAACTCCTGAAGGCATCGGGAGATAAAGGTTTTCTTCTCTTCGCGGATCCTGTACCGCTCGAGCCGCCCGAGGGAGAATAGCGAGGTTTCGGAGCTGGAGAAGAAGCCTGAGCAGAGGAGCAGTCCGAACAGGAAAGAGATCTTTGTAATGATTATTCCAGACAACCTTCTGATCCGGTCAAGGGGAGGGCCTTCTTAACGATCCTGATATCGCCAGTATCATATGCTTCTTTGGGCGTCTCTTGCAAGAGGACCTGGTCCAGAATCTCTTCCACATGGTTGACGAAGTTCAGCTTTACCCTCTTGCGCACAGCTGAAGGGATGTCGGCAAGGTCTCTCAGGTTCCTTGACGGCAGGAAGACCTCCGTCATTTTACCCCGGTGCGCCCCCAGCACTTTCTCCTTGACCCCGCCGACGAGCAGCACGCGCCCACGCAGGGTAATCTCGCCGGTCATGGCCACATCGTGCCGGACGGGTCTGCCGGTCAAGGCCGAAACCAGCGAGGCCGCCATGGCAACCCCGGCCGAGGGGCCGTCTTTGGGAATCGCGCCTGCCGGAACGTGGATGTGCACATCGGAGCTCTTGTAGAAATCCTTCGGAATTCCCCACTTTCGAGCCGAGGCTCGCGCATAGCTCAGGGCCGCTCGTGCAGACTCCTTCATCACGTCACCCAACTGCCCGGTCAGGGTAAGCTCGCCCGAACCGCTCACCACCGACACCTCCACACACAAGACCTCTCCCCCTGCCTGGGTCCATGCCAGGCCCATGGCCTGTCCGACCTGCGGATGGTTCTGCTCTTCGTCGGGAAGAAAGCGCGGGGAGCCGAGATAGTGGTGAAGGGTGCCCACAGAGGCACGGAAGCTCGTTCCCTCTTCTTCTGCAATGCGGCGCGCAACCTTACGACACACCTGATTGATCTTCCTTTCCAGCTCCCGCAGACCCGCCTCCTGGGTATACTCGGAGATCGTCTTTCTCAGGGCGGACATGGACAGCACCAGGTTTTCCGGTGTCAGACCATTCTCGTCGAGTTGCCTGGGCAGGAGGTAAGTGGTAGCGATCCTCACCTTTTCCTCTTCCGTGTACCCGGAGATTCGAATCACCTCCATCCGGTCCCGCAGGGTGAGCGGAATCAGATCGAGCCGGTTGGCCGTCGTGATAAACATGACCTTGGAGAGGTCGAAGGGGATGTTCAGATAGTGATCGCTGAAGCGGTTGTTCTGCTCCGGATCGAGGACCTCGAGCAGGGCGGAAGCCGGGTCTCCCCGATAATCATTCCCGATCTTGTCCACCTCATCGATCATGAATACGGGGTTGTTCGAACCGACCTGCTTGATTCCCTGGATCACCCGGCCCGGCAACGCACCGACATAGGTCCTTCTGTGCCCGCGGATCTCCGCCTCGTCGTGAACACCGCCAATGGAGACGCGAACGAATTCCCGACCCATCGCCCGGGCGATAGACCTGCCCAGAGAGGTCTTCCCCACCCCGGGAGGCCCCACGAAACAGAGGATGGGCCCGCGCATCTTCTCCTTGAGCTTTCTGACGGAGAGGTACTCCAGGATCCGATCCTTGACCTGCTTCAGGTTATAATGGTCCTCATCCAGAACCCTCTGGACCTCCTTGATGTCGAGGTTGTCCTGGGTGGAGTGACTCCAGGGCAGTTCCACCAGCCAATCCAGATAGCCACGTACGATCGATGCCTCGGCCGACTCGATGTTCATCGTGTCCAGCCGCCTGAGTTGTTTCAACGCTTCCTTCTCGGCCTCCGGGGGCATACCGGCGCTCTCGACCTGCTGGCGCAGGCTCTGTATGTCATCGCTCTTCTCGTCCAGATCGCCCAGCTCTCCCTGAATCGCCTTCAGCTGCTCCCGCAAGTAGTATTCCCTCTGGGTTCTGCTGATTTCCTCCTTTGCCTGGCTCTGAATCCTGGTCTGCATCCGGGTGAGCTCGATCTCCCGGTGGAGTTCCTCCCCCACCTTCTCCAGACGTTGGACGGGGTCGGTGCATTCGAGCAACCGTTGCGCCTCGGGAACCCTCAAGTTCAGGTTCGCTGCGATGAGATCCGCCAGCACGCCCGGATCGTTGATGTTCTCGGTGAGCATCAGGATCTCGTTCGGGAGGTTCTTCGTCCCCAGGAAATCATCGAGCGTGTCCCGAACCGAACGCATCAACGCTTCCACCTCGATCGGGATCGACGACAGCATGGGCTCCCGGATCACATCGATCTTGCAGAACAGATGCGGCTCCTCGAACACGATCTCCCGGACCCTGGCCTTGGCAAGGCCCTGGACCAGGACCTTCACGCGCCCGTCGTCCTCCTTGAGCATCCGCACGATCATGCAGACCGTTCCGGTCGTGTACAGATCTTCCAGTCCCGGGTCATCCTGGCGGGCATTCTTCTGGGACAGGAGCAGAAGCATCCGCTGCTCCTTCAGAGCCCTCTCGAGGGCCTGCATCGAGATCTCTCGGGCGATCTGGAGAGGGATCGTCATGTAAGGGAAGATCACCGCATCCCGCACGGGCAGGATCGGAAGCGCTTCAGGCAGCTCGGTCGCGTCACAGACTTCTTCGAATTCCATAGATTTCCCGCCCTGTTAGAGTCGGAGGGGGATGGCTCTCTTTCTGACACCCACATTTGTTTCGGAAGTTTCGGGATGAATCTTAAGGGGGGAGGAGCTCGATCAGTAGATTTGCTGGATGTGATTACCGATTATGGAGAGGATATAAAGTCGTTTTTTTGCAGATCCGTCCTCATTGAAGCTGGTGTAGCCGCTCAGGCCCGCGTACCCTTCCATGTTCGCAAGGGCCTCCCGGACCTCTTCCCGCGTCTTTCCCTGGGTCTGGAGAAAAGCATCCTCGAGCATGAGCAGGCTGTCGTACCCCTGTGCCTCCAGAACCCGTGGCTCGGTCTGAAAGGCACGCGTGTAATCCTCCACGAACTCCCGAACGTAGGGCATGCTGCTTTCCGCAAAGAATCCGTCGGCGAAAATGGCGTCCCGTACGTATTCCCCGGCCAACTCCACGAGTTCGTTAGAATTCCACGCGTTCGTTCCCATCAGGGTGATCATGTTTACATCGTACAGGGCCAGGGTCGGAGCGATCAGGGCCACTTTACGGAAGTGATCCGGAATGAAGAGCACCTGGAACGGGGGCAGGATCGGCTCTTCCTCCGGCTCCTCCTCGCCCAGGCCGAATCCGGCTTCGACTCCCTCGGGCGTAACCTCACCGCCCTCCTCGAGCAACCTTTTCTGCTCTCTTTCCTCTTCCCGCCTCGCCACCTCCCGAAGGAACTTCTGGCCGACCAGCAGGCGTATCTCATCCTGGAAGTCGGTCTCCCCGTCTTCATACGGGACAGCAGATACGAGCTCTCCTCCCATGTCGAGGACCTTCTTCTCGAGCAGATCCCGGCTGAGCGTTCCGTAGGCGTCTTTCGGGTAGAGGACGGCGAAACTCGAAAAGGCCATTTCCTCCATCACGAACTCCACGAGCGTGTCGACCTGCTGCCGGATCGTCAGCCCGTTCTGGAAGACGTAGTCTCCCACACGAGCCACTTCTTCCCTCTGGGTAAGCGTGATTATCGGGATGCCGAGCTTCTGTGCCTCCTCTGCGCAGGCCAGGGCAACGCTTGCCCGCAGGGGCCCGACGATGCCCGCCACGTTCGGATCCTCGGCCAGCTCCCTCATCCGTTCCACCGCCACCTCGGGGTCCCCTTGCGTGTCCCGGACCAGCAAGCGTATAGAGGACCCTTTTTCCTCCGGGCTCCGGAAGGCCCGCGCCCCGAGCAGCATGGCATGGAGGACGCTCTCACCGAACCTTCCGTACTTGCCCGTCAGGGGGAGCAAACAACCGACCGTACAGATCCTGGGTTGCCCTTCCGCGGCCATCCTGTCGAGAAGAGCGTGTATGCGGGGGGTGAAGACATCCTCCGGATGCTGAACCGACATCCTCATGAGATGGTCCTCGGCGAGCCGAAGCTGTCCCCTCTGAACACAGGTCGCCACCACGCCCAGGTGGATCGCTTCGGAGAAGAATCCCTCCGGGAACAGCTCGGTTGCGGCCTGGAGAGCCTCGGGTTCCCACCCGACGGACATGACTTCGAGGACCCGGTCCTGTAGTCGCTCCTGATCCGCCTCTTCTGCCGTCGATTCGAGGCATCGAGCATACCAGGTCAAGGCCGACGGGAGGTTCTCGAGCTTCACGTAGTTCTCGGCGATGTACCGGTAGATCTCTTCGGCCCAGGGGGCAGCCTTCGGGTCGTCCGCGAGCGCGTGCAGAACGTCGAGGGAATCAGCCGGATTGTCTAGAAAATACAGGGCCACACCCAGATACAACCTCGCTTCCGCCTGTCTGCGGGCCTTTGGGTGCTCTTCGGGAAAGCTGCGGAAGAGGTGGTAGGCCGCCGAGAAATCTCCTGTCTCGAGATACAGCTGACCCAGCCGAAAAGACGTCTCATCTGCCCGCGGGTGGTCCGGCTTTGCCTTCAGGAACTGCTCCAGCAGGTAGACGCAGCGTTGCTTCTCCTGCAGGTCCTCAGAGGGGGCAGCCGGCTCGAGACAGGCCTGGAGCCCCTCGAAAGAGGGCGGCGGCCGGACGACCTTGGCCCCCTGACAGCCCACGAGATGCGATGACGCGAGGGCGACCAAACAAAGGGCAGAGAGAAAAATCGCTTTCCGGTTCATCATCCCTTGATTGATCCTCCAGGAACAGGGGCACATGGACTTACGTCAGGCCTTGCTGCATTCCCTGCCAGGCCCGCAACAGTTCCTTCTCCTTCTTGGAAACTCGGCGGGGGACCTCCACCCGAACGCAGACCTGCTGATTCCCCCTGCGGGCCCCGTTCAGGCCCGGAATCCCGCAGTCCTTCAGGGTGAGCACCGTTCCGGGTTGGATTCCGGCCGGGATCGCGAGCGGCTTGAGGCCCTCGAGGGTGGGAACTTGGATCTTGCCCCCCAGCACGGCTTGCGTAAAGTGGACGGAGATGTCGCAGCAGACGTCCAGATTGCGACGGGTAAAGACCGGGTGGTCCTTGACCTGGATGACGATGTAGAGGTCCCCGTTCTCCCCCCCCCGCTCCCCTGCGCCCCCTTCCCCTCTCACCTTGAGGCGGGAGCCGTTGTCCACGCCGGGCGGAACCGTAATCCTCCGCTGCACCCGGTAAGGCATCTTTCCCTTTCCCTCGCACTTCTCACAGTCCTTCTTCTCCAGGATCCCCTTGCCGTCGCATCCCGGGCATTCCATGACCTGATTCTTGTTCCGCTTCGTTGCCGTGATCTCCCCTTCTCCGCGGCAAACCTTGCACGCACGCGATCCTCCCGGGGACTTCCATCCACGGCCCGCACAGGCGGGACAATTCTTCCGCTTCGGGATCCGGATCACCTTCTCGATGCCGAGAGCCGCCTCTTCAAAGGTCAGGGACACCATATACCGAAGGTCTTCCCCCCGCTTCCCCCGATCCTCCATGCGACTCCTGAGGAACTCAAAGATATCCTCCACAACCTCTGAGACGCCCGCACCGGAGGCATTCTTCCCCTTCCCGCCCCCATGGTTCTTCCTGCCAAGGACGTCGGCGTCGTATCGATCCCTCTTGGCCGGATCCTTCAAGACAGCGTAGGCCTCCTGGAGCTCTTTGAAGCGCTCCTCGGCCCGAGAGTCCTCGGGCTGCCGATCCGGATGGTACTTCTTGGCCAGCTTTCGGTAGGCCTTCTTCAGAATTTCGTGATCCGCGTCACAGGCGACGCCCAGGATCTCGTAGTAGTCTTTTCTGTTGTTCTCGGCCATTTCCGCTCAGGGGCAAACGTATCGCCCTGTCAATTGATCAGTTGCTCTTCGTCTTCTCCCTTGTCCCCTGCCTCCCCGCCCGGGTCATCAGGCCCCGGAGCGCTCTCTTCCCCTTCTTCCTCCTCTTCCCCCTTCGGAGCGACCGCCACGACCACGAGAGAAGGCCTCAGCAGCCTGCCGCGGTACAGATAGCCCTTCTCATAGACCTCCACGACCGTGTTCGCTTCCACTTCATCCGTCTCGGACCTCTGCATCGCCTGATGGAGGTTCGGGTCGAACGTCTTGCCCAAGGCTTCGATCGGCTCCACTCCATACTTTGCGAGGGTCTTGTTACTCTCAGCCAGGACAAGCTCGACCCCTTTCTCAAAGCTCTTCCAGCTGCCTTCTCCATAACTGTAGGTCAGCAACCTCTCGATGTTATCGATGATCGGAAGGATATCCTTCAAGAGCCCCTCGTTTCCGAACTGGATGACGTCGCTCTTCTCTTTGCTTGCTCGCTTCTTGTAATTGTCGAAGTCCGCCATCAAACGAACAAACTTGTCCTGCAGTTCCTCGTTCTCTTCGACGAGCTGTTCCGCCCTCTGTTCCGGCGAGAGCTCGGCCGGGGCGGAATCCGCCTCCTCTTCCGAGGCCTCGGGCGCCTGCTCCACCGGCTGCTCGTCCGCCTCGGGCGCCTCTGGCGCCTCTGGCACCTCTGCAACGATCTCACCTTCTTTATCCGTTTCCGTCTTCATCTGCTCAGTCTCTTTCTTCTCCAGAAGAAACCCCTCCTCTTTCCTGGCCTCGCTGTCTTTCTTTCCGCTTCCTTCCGTGTCCTTCACCACCTTACACTCCCTCCCAACTGCTGTCGGGGCTTTTCTCTAAAGGTCTAGGAGCCCGCCAGCTGTCCTTCCATCTCTTCGAGCTTTGCCCCCACGGCCTTGGCCGTGAAGTCTACGAGCGGTATCATCCGGGAGTAGTCCATCCTCTTGGGCCCGATCAGGCCCAGGGTCCCCAGGGGCATCCCCCGCTGATGATACGTGGTGGCGATCAGGCTGCAGTCCGCCATCTCTTCCACCTGATTCTCCCCGCCGATATAGACATGTATTCCCAGCCCTTCCAGGGCCATGTCGAGCAACTGAAGCATGATTTCCTTTACTTCGAAGGTTCGAAGAAGGGACTTCATCTTCTGGAGGTCTTCGGAGAACTCGGGATAGTCGAGAATGTTGCTCTGTCCATCGATGTACACATCCGCCTGCTCTGCCTCCAGTACGCGCCGGCTCGTATTCCAGACCCGGGACAGGATTCGATCGTACTGATCCTTTTCCGCCTCCATCTGTTCCACGATCTTCTCTTTCGCCTCTTCCAACGGCAGGCCCTTGATGTGGCGATTCAGGTATTCCGTGGCATGGTCCAGATCCTTCTGCGAAAGGCCACGGACGTCACCAATGATCCGGTTGTAGACCACCCCGGTGGGGGAAACGAGCACCATGAGGATTCGGCTGCGGTCCAGCCGTATCAGGTCGATTCGTTCAAACACGGTCTGTGAGATCCGGGGTGAGGAGACCAGGCTGGTGTAATGGGAGATGTAAGAGAGGGCCCGAGAGGTCTCCTGCATGATCAGGCCCACGTCGTGGGGGGCGTCCTGGACCCGGTTGAGGATGAACGTCTTCTCATCCCTGTGGAGCGGTTTGGGCTCCATCAGGGCATCCACATAGTACCGAAACCCGTTGTCCGTTGGGATCCTGCCGGACGAGGGGTGAGGTTGTTCCAGAAGACCGAGATCTTCGAGCCCCGCCATGATGCTTCGCACCGTGGCCGAGCTCATGTCCAGACGGTACTTCTTCGTGATCTTCCCGGAGCCCACCGGCTGGGCCCGAAGAATGTAGTCCCGGATGACAGCCCGCAGGACTTGCCGCGTTCTTGCCTCCAAGCGTTCAAGCATCATGCCGATCTCCCCGTGTCGTACCGAACGTCCCAATGGCTGGAGTCGTACTGAATCCATATTAATATAACAGGACCAACAAGAGGACAACCCCTGTTTCGCGACGGGCAGGGCCCTCTGGAACGCCCAAACTTTATATTATATCAGATCGCTAACGAGAAGGGGAGTTGGCCAGTATCCTGACCCGGTAATCGGACCCGGTAATCGGGGACAGCCACCGATATCGGGGAAAAATCGGCGCCACCATTGAACTTTAATCGGTGGCTGTCCCCGATTACAAAACGAGACTGCGTATGACTATTTCTGGGACAGGACACTAGGGCCTCGTGGCTTGCGAAATCCGACCCCGTGCGCAATGATGAGCGCCTGCCTGATGGAGGGGGCCTGTGAAACAACCTATCCCTTACGGCCGCAACGACCTGGAAATCGAGGTTCCCGCCTCTCACGTTACGGCTCTCAGCCCACGGTTTGTTCAGGGGCTCGCCGACGAACCCGGCGAATTCCTGGAGGCAGGGAGGAAACCCTTCGGCACGCGGCCGCTCCGGGAGCTCGTGCGGCCCACGGATCGAGTGGCTGTCGTCGTACCGGACATAACCCGCCCCTTCCCTTCCGATCGGGTTCTGCCCTGGCTGTTTCAAGAGTTGTCCCATGTGCCGGCGCCACGATTCGTCCTGATCAACGGAACCGGGACCCACCGGGCGAACACCCGCGAGGAGTTGACCCGTATGCTCGGCCAAAGGGTCGTGGAGAACTACGAGGTCGTGAACCACAACGCCTACGATCCCGACACGATGGCCCCTGTGGGAAGTCTCGAAAACGGGCAACCCCTGTACATGAACAAGCACTACGTAGATGCAGACAGGAGGATCGTCCTCGGGTTTATCGAGCCTCACTTCTTCGCGGGGTATTCCGGCGGGTACAAGGGGATCTTCCCGGCCCTGGCCGATATCGACTCCATCCTGACCTACCACAGGGCAGCCGTCATAGGGGACAGTCGGAGCACCTGGGGCCGGCTCGAAGGGAATCCGACCCAGGAACAGATCCGGGCCGCAGGTTCTGTTCTCCCGGTGGACTTCTGTGTAAACGTCTCCCTGAACAGCCGGCACGAAATCACCCGCTTCTTCTGCGGCGATGTCCTGCAGGCGCACGAACAGGGGTGTGCCTTCGTCGAGTCAACGGCCATGGTTCCGTGCGAGCACCCCTTTCCGATCGTGATCACGACAAACGGAGGATATCCCCTCGACCAGAATCTCTACCAGTCCGTCAAGGGCATGTCCGCTGCCGCCCAAATCGTATCGCCCGGTGGTCTGATCGTCATGGCATCGCAATGCGAGGACGGGTTTCCGGCCCACGGGAATTTTGCTCCCCTCCTGTTCGGTGCAGCCTCGCCGCAAGAACTCCTCGAAACGATTTCTGCGCACGGATACCGGAGGAACGACCAGTGGGAGGCCCAGAAGCTCGCCTCGATCCTGGTGAAGGCCCGGGTGGCGCTCTTCAGTGACCTTCCCGCCCGGGATGTGGAGCGTGCCCACATGGAGCCGATCGACGACCTGAACGGCTTCGTCGCAGAGGAAGTGAAACGAATCGGTCCCGACTCGCCCGTTGCCGTGCTCCCGGAAGGACCCCAGACGATCCCTTACCTGAGGAGGCAATAAATGAAGTCATCATCCCACAACCTGATCATGTCGGCCCTGTCCAACGGCCGGAGGGGCGAACGCCCACCCGCAGGGAATCCGACGTCTGTCGTCTGTCATGGCTTGATGGACGAAGCCGGCGTGTCCTTTCCGGCAGCCCACCTCGATGCGAAGGCGATGGCCGATCTGGCACTGGCCGGGCACGAGATTCTCGGATTCGACACGGTCATGCCGGAATACAGCGTACAACAGGAAGCAGCCGCTCTGGGGTGTGCCGTGGATTGGGGCGATCGAGACCGGATGCCGGACAACAAAGACTTCCCCAACGAAGACTTCTCTCCCGTTCAGGTCCCGGAAGACCTTCTGGAAAAACCGTCGATGAAAGTCGTTCTGGAAGCCCTCTCGATTCTCCGCCGCCATGTGGGAGGGAGGGTTGCTATTATCGGCAAGGTCATGGGGCCATGGACCCTCTCGTATCATATGGCGGGCACCCAGAACTTCCTGCTGCAGATCGGCATGGGAGAAACCGAGAAAATCAAGAGCATGCTACGACAGTTGATGCCGGTGACGATCGCGTTTGCCAGGGCTCAGTTCGAAGCCGGCGCCGACGTCGTGGTTATGGCCGACCACGCCACCGGAAATCTGGTCGGGCCCTACCACTATGAAGAGTTGCTCCTGCCCATCCACCAGGAAATCACGGCGCAAATCGAGGGGCCCCTGATCCTGCACGTGTGCGGTGACTGCTCGGATCGCCTGGAGCTTTTCGCACGGTCCGGCGTCGAGGCCTATCATTTCGAGTGGCAGGTGGACGCAAGAGAGGCCGTTGAAAAGGTAGGCCATCTCATCTCGCTGGTGGGAAACATCAACAACCCGGAAGTCCTGTTTCAGGGATCACCGGAAGATGTGTACGAGCAGGCCCGCTATGCGGTCGCCGCCGGCGTGAACATCATTGGCCCGGAATGCGCCATTCCCCTGGCGACACCGATCGAGAATCTGAAGGCGATCGTGGAGGCCGTCCGCGAAGGATACTAGAGCCGGCATATGGAACGAAAGGGCGAAAGGAAATGGAGCGGATTCTGGAGAAAATCAAAGACATCGTCGTGGGGGGCAGATTTCGAGAAATCGAGGCCCAATTAGAAGAGGCGATCCAGGGGGGAGTGGATCTGCACTCGCTCATCAATCAGGCCATGATTGCCGCCATGGACGTGGTGGGGGATCGTTTCGCCAAGGGAAAAATCTTTGTCCCTGAAATGCTGGTCTCCGCAAAGACCATGGAGATGGGGCTGGAGATCCTTCAACCCCTCCTGAAAGAAGACGAGAGCCTGTCACGGGGAAGCGTCCTGTTGTGTACGGTCAAAGGGGATGTCCACGATATCGGGAAGAACCTGGTGGGCATGATGCTCGAGGGGGCCGGGTTTCGGGTTACGGATCTCGGAGTAGACCAGACGGTGGAGACGGTTCTGGAGAAGATAGACGAAATCCGTCCCGATATTCTCGGCTTGTCCGCACTGTTGACCACGACCATGCCGGAGATGCAGAAGGTGATAGAGGAGCTGAACGCACATGGGTTGCGTGACCGGGTAAGCGTCATGATCGGTGGGGCACCGATAAGCGCCAAGTTTGCCCGCCACATCGGAGCAGACGCCTACGGCAAAGATGCGGCGGAAGCGGTGGCCATTGCGAGAAGCCTTACGGCGAGTCAGTGAACCCCTGCGTTCAAGATCCCGCTTGCAGAAATCCCAGATAGTGCTGGGCCGTTTCCTCGGGCCGCTCCATCATCGGAACGTGGCCGCAGTCCTTCATGATCACCGTCGTAGAACTGGGCAATCCCTTCTCCAGAACCTCCGTGCAGGAAACGTCGAGCAGTCGGTCCGTGTCTCCCCAGAGGATCAACGTCCTTGTCCAGATCTTCGGGAGATCCGGCACGAGGGAGGATGCCTCCGTGTGGATTTCGCTGAACACCTTCTCGTTGAAGGCCCTGCTCTGGGCCCACTCATGGGCCATCATCTTCTTGACAATCCCTGGAAACCAGGGAGGCTTCACGAAGGCAAACTTGATCATCGCATCAAAGTCTTCCGGCGTCTCGACCAGGAGAGGGTTCTCGCCTCTCTCCATGAGCTGGGCCATTTCACTCTTCTCCGGACAGTGAGGGACCCCCGCCGCATTGAACAGGCCCAGGGTCAACACCTTGTCGGGAAAACGAACGGCATATCTCCCGGCGATGTTTCCTCCCATTGAATTGCCTGCCACGTGGAAGGACTCCAACGAAAGGGCCTTCGCAATGTTGTCCAGCCTTTCGGCCTGGGCGGCAATCGTGTAGGAGGCATCCTGTATTTTCGTGCTTTCCCCAAACCCGGGAAGATCGACGGCCACCACGTGAAAAGAGGGCGTCAGGTATTTGGCAAGGCGATTCCAGTTGTCCTTGTTCGCGCCAAACCCGTGTACGAGCAGGATGGTCTCCCCCTCCCCTCCCTCCAAGTAGACGACCGTGTGGTCCCCCACCACGATCGAGCCTTTGGAAAGCCCTGCCGATTTCCTCTCCAGGTCGATCGCAAGCCCGACCAGAAGCTCGGGAGCGGCCAGGTAGAGCACCACGGGCACCAACAGAAGCGCGACGATCACAATCAACAGAGTCTTCTTCATCATGATCCTCCTTTTCTCATGTGGCCGGGCCGGGCACCGGCCCAGGGACTGCATTGGCTTCCCAGCCTACCGGTCCTGCGGTATTTTTCAAGGGCCATACGGGCCTTCCGGGGAGACCGTCTCGCCGCCCCTGGCCGTCTGCTCTCCCCGTTTTCAGATTCTAAGCTCCAAAACGTCAATTCTAAGATATTCCCGAAGTTCTTCCGATATATCCCCCAAAGCCCCTAATAAAGAGGAAGAACGATACGGAAAGGGACTCCATGGAGATCAGGAAGCGATCCGCGAGAGTGGCCTTATCCACTGTCATCACGCTGGCGATCATGGTCGCCGTGTCCTACCTGGCCTACCTGTCTGAAACGGGCTACATCGACATCGTTGGCGCGCAGGCCCAGGGCCAGCTCCTGTGCACCGCCAAAGCCTCCTCTGCGAGCATCCAGCAGTTCCTCGATGAACGCACACAAGGGCTGCGTCTGCTTGCAGACAACCCGGAAATCCAGGAAAAAGCGCACAGAGCCTCCCCGGGCGGAAACCGGCCCATGGGGCAGCCTGCTTTTCGTGCGTTCTACAAGGCGCAAGAGGGAAGAATCGACGAATTGACCCTGATGGACGCGGAAGGCACTGTCGTGGACCGGATACCGTCCCCGGCCAAGCATATCGGGAAGGATCTGTCTGACGAACCGGATGTTGCGTATGTTCTGAGAAACCATGAATCCCGAGTAGGCGAGGTGTTCCTTGCCGGATCGGGCACGCCTGCCCTCTCTATCCTCGAACCGGTCACCTACAAGGGTGAGTTTGCGGGCATCGTCCGATCGGTCATCCGGGCGGAGACGATATTCGAACGCCTCATCGAACCGCTCTTGACCGGGACCGAGGTCCGTGCGTGGATGGTCGACGGAAAGGGAGGGACGTCTCCTCGTCAGGCCGGAACAGGGATGCAGGCGATTCTGGGGGAGATGGTCGGGGGCAAGGAAGGCGTTGGCGAATACGCTTCCATCCAGGGCATAGAGAAAGGCCCCGAACAGGGGAAGAGGATTGTCGGCTTTGCCCCGGTTCCGATCGGACATGGGCGATGGTCCATCGCTGTCTGCAAGGATTACGCGGAAATCGTCGGGCCGATCCACAAGCAGGCCAGAAACAGCGCCATCATTACGGCGTGTATCGTCCTGATGGTCGCCGGCGGGTGGGCTTACGTGATAAGAACCCGGAGACAGAAGGGCAACCTCGAGGCGGAATCAAAGTACCTGAAACAGATCGCCACGGCAGCCGAGGAGTTGCAGGAGAGGGAAGCACTGCTCCGAACCATCCTCGAGTCCACCGCAGACGGACTGCTCGTAGCCAACGATGACGGGAAGCTGATCCACTCGAACACCCGGTTCAACGAAATATGGCGCATACCCGAGGACCTTCAGGGCACCGAGGACGATCTCAAGCTGTACGGCGTGGTCATCGATCAAGTAGACGACCCGGAGGTCTTCTCATCGAAGGTGATGCATCTGTTCCAAAGCATGGAAGAGATGACAGACACGATTCAATGCAGGGACGGCCGTGTCATCGAGCGGTTCTCCTGCCCCCTGGTCCGGGACGGCAATCTGCGTGGCCGCGTCTGGTCTTTCCGGGACATCACGGAACGCAAGCGGGCCGAGGATTCGATCCGAAGGGCAAAGGAGGACACCGAAGAAGCCAACCGTCAACTCGAGCAGGCCATCGAACACGCGAGCCGTATGGCGAAGGAGGCAGAAATCGCCAACAAGGCCAAGAGCGAGTTCCTGGCCAACATGAGCCATGAAATCCGCACGCCCATGAACGGGGTGATCGGCATGACGGGTCTGCTCCTCGAGAGCGACTTGACGGCAGAACACTACGAATACGCTCAGACGATCCGCACCTCGGCAGACTCCCTGCTGTCGATCATCAACGACGTACTCGATTTCTCCAAGATCGAGGCGGGGCACATGGACCTGGAGATCCTGGACTTCGATCTTCGGACGACGGTGGAAGACGTCACGGACATGCTGGCCGTGCGGGCTCACGACAAGGGGCTGGAATTGTCCTGCCTGGTCTATCCGGACGTGCCCGCCCTCGTGTGCGGCGACCCGGGCAGGCTGCGGCAGATCCTGATCAATCTGACGGGGAATGCGATCAAGTTTACCGAACAGGGCGAGGTGTTCATCCGTGTGACCCGGGAGCAAGAGACCGACAGAGACGTCACGGTGAGATTCTCTGTAACCGATACCGGAATCGGCATCCCGGAAGACCACGAGAATTTCCTGTTCAAATCCTTTACGCAGGCGGACGCATCGATCACCCGAAAATACGGGGGCACGGGCCTGGGATTGGCGATTTCCAAGCAGCTCGCAGAGTTGATGGGCGGCCGGATGGGGGTCGAGAGCGAGGAAGGCGCGGGGTCTACGTTCTGGTTCACCCTGGTGCTCGGTAAGCAGCCCGAAGACCGGAAGACAGAAGTTGTCATTTCCGAAGACATCCGCGGACAGCGAATCTTGATCGTGGACGACCATGCGACCAACCGGCTCGTGTTGCGGGAACTCCTGCGCTCGTGGGATTGCCGCTTCGAGGAAGCAGAGAACGGGGAACAGGCACTGGAAAGGCTTCGCGAGGCCCTTGCGGAAACCGACCCATTTCGGATTGCGCTGGTGGATATGCAAATGCCGGTGATGGACGGCGCGACGCTGGGCGGGAAGATCAAGGCCGACCCGGATCTGAACCCTACCCGCCTGGTCATGCTGACCTCCGCCGGAATGCGTGGGGATGCATCCCGCTTGAAGGCGATCGGCTTTTCCGCCTATCTCAACAAGCCGGTCAAGAAATCCCACCTGTACGACTGCCTCGTCACGGTTCTCGGGATCCCATCCACACCCTCCAGAGAGCGCTCCACGCCGATCATTACCCGCTACGGCCTGGAAGAGGCGAAGAAGGGACGGGTCCGCATCCTGGTGGCCGAGGACAACGTGGTCAATCAGAAGGTGGCACTCCACATCCTGCAGAAGCTCGGCTATCGCGCCGACGCGGTTGCCGACGGCAGGGAAGCCGTCATGGCCCTCGAGACGATCCCCTACGACCTCGTGTTGATGGACGTGCAAATGCCGCAGATGGACGGCTTCGAAGCCACGGGGGTCATTCGCGATCCAGCGTCAAGGGTGCGCAACCACCATATCCCCGTGATTGCCATGACCGCCCACGCGATGAAGGGGGATCGGGAGAAATGCCTGGAAGCGGGCATGGACGATTACGTCAGCAAGCCGGTCACGGCCCTGGCCCTCAACGAGATCTTGGAGAAATACCTTCAGAGCGAAACGGTTTCGACCGTTCCCGCAACGGGGCCGAGAGTCCCGCCTGCCCAGGCTGTATAACAAGCACAAGCACTTCAATTCTTATCCGGTTGTGTCTATACTGTCCGTTCGCAAGGGACACGTGGGTGCAGAGATCATCAGGCGAACGGAGATGGACATGCTTCCCGGATTTCCGAAAAAAGGCAAGCCACGCGAGGAGGTCCTCGCTGAAGTCAAGACCCTGAACGCCGGTGGCCTCGTCGAGCGCGCCGCACGTTTCTCCGCCATATCCATGAAAGGCCGGCTCGAGGTGCAGCAACTGGGCCAGGAGGCCTTCAACGAGTTCTACGCCCACAATGCGGTCTATTCGCCCGTGATTCCCAGCCTCGGGAAGATCGAAGATGATTTGATCGGCTACGTGGTGGACATCTTACGCGGAGGCGAGGAGGGCCGCGCCAACTTGACTGCGGGCGGCACCGACAGCATCTACTGTGCTCTGCACGCCATGCGTGAGTGGGGCAAGGCGAACAAGCCCGGCGCCACACGTTCGAAGGTCCTGGTAGCCTATTCCGGCCATGCGGCCTTTGGCCGCGGGTGTCACTATTTCGGTCTCGAGCGGGTCAAGGTGCCTCTCCGGGACGACTACCGTGTGGATCTCCAGGCGTTGGAGGCCCTCATCGACGAACACACCATCGGCATCGTCGGGTCGGCGCCGTCCTTCCCCTACGGCCGCTACGACGACATACCCGCGTTGGGCGAGATCGCCCTGAAACACAACCTCTGGTTACACGCGGACGCGTGCCTTGGAGGCTTCATGGCCCCCTTTGTGCGGCTGGCGGGCTACCCGGTGCCCGAGTTCGACTTCACGGTCCCGGGTGTCTGCTCCATCTCCGCGGACCTGCACAAGTACGGTCACGCCCCCAAGGGCATTTCCACCGTGAGCTGGCGTTCCGAGGAGTATCAGCAGCACCACTACGTCTTGTTCGATGACTGGGCAGAGGGCGCCTACTTCTCACAATCCATGCTCGGGAGCCGGGCAGCTTCCCCCTCGGTAGCAGCCTGGGCCATCCTCACCCACCTTGGCGAGGAGGGCAAGGTCGAGATCGCCCGGGAAGCGATGAAGTTCAAGGAGCGCTTCGAACGTGAAATCGATGCACTTCCCAACGCCACCGTGTGGGACACCGATCTCACCCCTCTGGTCTTCACGGTTGACCACGACCCGGAGAGCTTTCTGGGCGGCATACTGCAGAAGGGCTGGTACCTGATGGGCCACATGGAACCGCCCCTGTTCCAGGTCATCCTCGACTCCTACCCCCAGGAACTCGCCGACGAGCTGATCAACGACGTGAAGGAAGTGCTGGCCGCCCTGGCCCGGGGAGAGGATTTCCCCAAAGTCGGCCTGGGCTACACCTTCACCGAAGGCGGTGACGACGCCCTGGCCAACCTTCCGCTCTGGGTACAGCGTGCCGTTCCCTTGATGAAGAAGATCTGACCCTCAGGCCTCTCTTGTGTGAATTCGGGTCTTTCGGCTGAATGAAGCAATGCCAAGCAGACAACTGATCCTCGCAGCTTTGTTCCTGATTCTGTTGGCCGCCCAAGACGCTTTCGCCGATGATGCGGGAATCACGAAGGCCCGGCTCATCCAAGAAACAGAAAAAGGCTATGTACTCGAAGCGGATGTGACCCAGGTGTTGGTCTGGGCGATCAAGGCGCCCATCTTTCCGGACCGGTTTCAGGTCTCCAAGCTCGAGTACATCAACCAGGCCGGTCGGATCATCGCGCAGGCCACGGCCACCACCACGGGCGAGCCTTTATCGGCCCAGGATGAAATACTGCTGCCCTGGATGAGAAACGGCGCGGCCCTTACCGTGCAATGGCTCGACGGCTCGATCCATCAGGGACTGTTCCTGCGTTCACTGGAGGGCATTCGCGTCCCGATGCATTTGCTCATCCCGTCCACCCAATCGCTGCGCGAGGTCTGTGTAGAGCATTTCTCTCTTGGCTTGAAGCACTTGACCTTCAAATGGGTTCATCTCCTGTTCGTTGGGGCCCTCGCTCTGCTGGCACCCACCCGTGAGCTTTTCAAGATCCTCTTGTATTATTCCTTCGGGCAGGCAGGCTCCCTCGTACTGGCGGACATCGGCGTGCCCAGTTTCGATCTTCTCTTCGTCGACATCCTGGGCACACTTCTTGTACTCATGCTGGCCCATGCCGCCGTCAGAAACCGATCAGCGCGGCCCTATCTTTCCCTGGTGTTTCTTTATGGACTTCTTCACGGGCTCGCATACGCCCAGGAGTCTTCGCTCCTGGATCTCGGATTGGAACAGAGGGTACCGGCGCTTTTTGTGTTCAATGCTGCCATGGACCTCGGCCACTTTGCCGTCGCGATTCTGTTGATCGCCGTAGCAAAGGCCCTGGGGAAACTGCCACATTCGAAGAAGATCGCTTCCTATGCGGTCGGCGTTTGGTCCGTTGCCCTACTGGCGGCGCTCTTTCAGGAACACGTGGTGTCGGGCAAGACCGATGTCCTGGGCCTCGGCGGGTCTCAGACGGCCACGCAATACACCTTGCCCGCCACTCGAGCGACACAAACCGGCGGCCAGAGGCCCAAGGGGGCTCGACGGCTCACCCAACCGGTGATGAGCTATCTATCGGTGGAGCCCTACGAAGTACGGCAGGAGATTCTCATCCAGGCCCGGGCAGCCGTGCAGTTCCTGGGAACGAACGACCAGGGCATGGCCAGCATCCCAATTGAGTCCCTGGATCCGGTCAAAGGAGGGATCCTGGGTGTGGTCCGGAAGGCCAATCCGATCTTCATCGACGGGCAACCGGCTGAACCGGTGCTGGCACGCGCCGATTTCGTGACCCTCGGCCCTGGGGGTGTAATCGTTCGCCCGGAGCCTGTTACCGAAAGCCTGGACAACGGCATCATCGGCCTGACGCTGGTTTACGAAACCCCGGGCATGGCGGACGAAATTCGGATCGATTGGCGGTTGTTCTCGGAGGCGGTCCGGAAGATCGAAGCGACCACAACCGATCCTTTTGGCGGTGCCACGATGATCCTCGAGCCAGAGAAAAATTCGTTGACCTGGAAGAGCCGCCTCAGCGGGTACCGCGTGCCGGTGATCGAGGAAATCACCATCGAGAAGCCAAAGCTTCCCGTTGTCTCCATGGTTGTCTTCCTGATGGCTCTTGTGCTTTCGATCCTCTCGATTCGGGTCAAATCTGTACTGTCAGGCAGGCCGGTTCTTCTGGGTGTCGCTGCCCTCGGATTCGCGGCATACCCATTCCTGCGTTTCCCCGTGGACCTTCCCTGGGTCGCGCAGTGGAAGCCCTCGACCGAGCGCACGTCCGTCATCCTCGACGGCTTGTTGACCAACGTGTATCGCACCTTCGATGTGCGCGATGAAAGCCGGGTCTACGACCGTCTGGCCGCGAGTGTAATGGGCGATCAACTCACCCAGATCTACCTGGACAACAGACGAGCTCTGGAACTGGAAAACCGCGGCGGTGCACAGGCGAATGTGGACGAGGTTGAACTGTTGTCGGTCAACAGGGTGACCGCATCGGAGGCGGGTGGATTCATCGCGGAGGCCGTCTGGACCGTGAGCGGCTCGGTCAGTCATTTCGGGCACACCCATTATCGACGGAACAAGAACCACGCCCTCGTGACGTTCGTGAAGGACGGCGACGCCTGGAAGATTCAAGACATCGAGCTGATCGAGGAAAAGAGACTCCTCTGAGGGCCTCCCGCGCCCACCTATAATCACGGCGAATCAAGGGGTCGCCCCCAGGGGCCTCCACGCATCCTCGACTCCTACTTCGAGGAGTTCCCTCATGAGTTGATCCTTTGAGACCGGTCCGAGATTCTCCCTCCAAGCGTTTCAGAGGTTGCACTGATAGGCGCCAAAGGCCCTGAACAAACTGAAGAAAACGCTCCCCAGTAGGATAGAGCAGAGTACGACCAAAGCCGCATCTGTCTCCAGCTCCTTGGTGGAAGGCTTCTGAAACCAGCCTCGCACATCCTTCGCCTTCGGAAAGTCTATATGTGGGTGCTTTAAGGCTTCTGCCCGTGCTTTGGTGTTCATGGTATTCGCCTTTCATCTTAAAGGATTTCGTTCTTCACCCCTGAACCCTCCACAATTGGGGCTTTTCTTGGATGTCAGAGGTTGTGCAGAGGGTTCCGGTCATCTTTCACCGACTTCTCCCTTCAGCCCTGTTGGGGGAGGGACATGGAGTGGTTCTTCCCGCGTCATTCATCATTCGGGGTAGCCCCCCCGCCCCGGGGCCTTTCATTCCTGCCCTCTTCAATGCACAATGACCGGAAACGAAGTGGGTAGCCGCATAATTGTTCTTTCGCACTCTGCCCGGTGGATGTGTTATGCTTTCCGCAATACATAAGATACGTTAAAACGAATTGAATGGACTTATAAATGGATAATTTCTTTTACCAACTGACCCCGGAAGTCGTGCTTAAGGCCATAGAGTCCTCTGGCCTTAAGCCAACCGGCCATTGCCTGGCCCTCAATAGTTATGAAAACAGGGTCTATGATCTTAAACTCGATGACGGTTCCCACGTGGTGAGCAAATTCTATCGCCCGGGCCGCTGGAACAAGGAGCAGCTTCTAGAGGAACACGCCTTCCTTTTCCAACTCCAAGATGACGAAATTCCGATCTGTGCCCCCCGCCATTTCAATGACGGCAGTACCCTCCAGAAGACACAGGGGATTTATTATGCTATTTGGGCTCGCACCGGAGGAAGAGCCGCTGATGAATTAACGGATGATAAGCTTCAAGTCATGGGCCGCTTACTGGCTCGCATTCACAATGTTGGGGCGGCCCAAGAAATCGAACACAGGCCCACATTGACAGGTGAAACATACGGCCTGGAGCCCCTGGCGTTCTTAAAGGAAAACCGTTTTCTCCCAGCCCAACTCGTCCATCGTTACAGCGATGCAGTGCACGAAATTGTGACCATTTATGATGCGCTGTCGGCCGAGGTTCCTTTCCATAGGATCCACGGGGATTGCCATTTTGGCAACCTCTTGAACGGTAACGAGGGCCTCTATGTTCTCGATTTTGATGATTTCCTCAACGGGCCGGCCGTGCAGGATGTCTGGATGCTGGTCCCGGCACGGGACCAGGAGGGTCTGCGTCAGCGTAATGTTTTTCTGGATGCGTACAGAATGTTCCGAGAGTTCGATCCTACCTGGGTCCGTCTTATCGAACCTCTTCGGAGTTTACGTTACATCCGTTATGCGGGATGGATAGCCAGGCGTTGGGATGACCCGGCCTTTCCCGCTGCTTTTCCCCATTTTGGGACCGAAAGCTACTGGGAGGAGGAAACCAACGATTTAGAGGATCAGGTTGAATTCATTCATAAACATCGGGACGACCTGCCCAGCCACCTGCACCGTCCCGAAGTCGAGAAGGAAGAGACAGAAGGGCTGACCAATAAGGATTATTTCTACGATCTCGATGATTAGCGCCTCCTGGCCTGTATAATGACCTTGATTATGGATCGAGGGCATTTCTGTGATACGGCGGGGGACGGCTGGCACATTGGCTATCTGCATGCAATTCTTCTAGGCTCAGTGCTCGACTCATCGAGATCCGACTGGTTTTGCGGGGCCCCGGGCGTGAAGGTTGAACCGGAGGGAAGCGGTGGACCCTTCACTCTTCGCTCATCGGCCTCAATTGACCTCGACGAAGCACACAGCATGTTCGGGGGGCGAAGAAATTCCTTCTTCATGTGTCAGGGATTGTCGCCAATTCCACGGCCTGTGCGGGGATACTGGTGTTTCGTTCAGGGGGATCTTTCCGATTTCTCTGCCAGGCAAAAGTCATAGCATTCCTTCAGCTTCTGGTTGCATTTGGATTTGCACCCTGATTTGAGCATCTGCGTGCATTCAGAAATACACAGGGCATGTTCGCGCTTGCATACCCATCCACAAGCTTGTCCGAAATAACTTTGAAAGGTCGGCACATCAGGCGCTTTTGTCGTGGTGCACCCTGCAAGCAGAATTGCGCCGAATAGACAAATTGCTGTTTTCAAGCCCCCCATTCTTTTGTTCGCTATGCAGCGAGCAAGGCTCGCCCCACACAGCCTTCTTAAGGATTCACCTATACTCCTCCATCGAGCCTGAGGAAGGAACCGCCTGGTTGAGACGCTCATGGAGTTCTTTTCCGATCTTGAAGAAGGGTTATCTTTCAGGGACTTCTCTCTCCAGCCCCAGTGCCTTCAGGGCAAATTACCCGAGAAAGGGCATCCCCAGCACCGACCAGGTAATCACGTAGTCGGTTCAGTGTATTGGAAATGCAGAATTTTTCAAGAGAAGAGGGACGCGGAGGGACGCCGAGAGGACAGAAAACGAAACCTATACGAAACCCAGAACCAGCCCCGGTAGCTCTTTTTTACCGGGGCTTTGTTTTGTGTGGCCGGTCGTCGAATGCGAACCGGACTGCGAGGCTTGCTAGCCCGATGCAGCGATTATATTCAAATGATACATGTAATCCTGACCTTTCAGGGTATCAATCCAGACCAAGGGCATATGTTGAAGCAGTGGGGCCCAACCCGCCGTTGAAGAGAACTGCATGATGTATTAGGCAGAATATCCTTTACAAACGAGACCTATGTCTCTTAGAATCGAACAATTCATTAGGCAAAGGAGAGATGGAGGGGGCGATGGCTATGTCGGTGGGGAATTGATCACCTGTGGATAGTGGGTCTATTTTCTGTCAGGTGATACACTCGGAAGCACCTACACTTATGAGAACTGCGTCGATATTCCCACGCAATTCTCCCCAGGGGATGAGATCTCCATAACGATTAACGGGGACTGGGGGGGGAGGACTTTAATGCGAATGGATCGACTATTATACAGACATCCCCTGGGTTCCTGGATACAAGCTGTTTGGATCCTTTGTCGTTACGGAATATCTTGAAGAAGGAGAGAAAACATGAAACAGAAGATGGCGAGCCTCCGCTCCAAAGCCGTCGCTCTCGTTCGTTTGTTCACGACAAACGAGGATGAATTCCAGGCTTTTATGGGCACCTACAATGCATTGTTCACCGACTCACCGGAAAACACGAAAGCTGATTACGACAACGGTGTTCCACTGCAAGGCTACAAACAGGGCAGTAGCTCGGAACTCGAGCAATATTATAGAATCATCCATCTGTTGTGTACCCTCGGATCCGTCGAAAAGATGTATATGCCTCCAGCCATCGATGTACAAAAATCGGTCTTAGAAAACCAGAATCTCCTAGAACGACAACTGGCAAAAGATATTGCTGTCGGCGAAGGAGATACTGTTTTGGATCTTGGATGCGGTTGTGGTGCTATAGCTGAGCACATCGCGACATTAACAGGATGTACCGTGTACGGCATCAATATTGACAAATCGCAGATCGAAAAGGCCTGGAAAAACCCGAATCTGTCGGGGCTACACTTTACAGTCGGTGATTTCAACAAGCCTCTCGATTTTGGCGACAACTTTTTTGACGCGGCTTACAATGTCCAAGCGTTGACCTACGCAACCGATCTCGAATCCACATTTAAGGAGGCATTCCGCGTCTTAAAGCCAGGCGGGAGATTTTTCTCAAATGACGTTGCTGCACTCGACAACTACGATCGTGAGAACGACCACCACAAGTTGTTAATTCAGCATACCCGCGAGTTGACCGCATTCGGAGGGTTTTGGCACTACAAGTATTGGGAGGACGCGTTTAAGAGCGCGGGTTTCGAGGTGATTGTATCCGAAGGGAAGAGTGCAGTGGAGATGATTCGAATGGAGAATGCGCTGTACGAAAGATTCGAAAAAATATTCTCAGCTCTAACGAAAATACACCTGATACCCCGAAAGATCGACGCGATGCTGCAGCGTATGAACGCCAATTGCGAATCGTACATCAACGCAGAAGAAGAAGAACTGATAAGCCTGAATTGGAAATATGTGGCGCAAAA
>JAQYVQ010000134.1 GCA_030145435.1 Syntrophobacteria bacterium
TCCAGGTCATGGCCGTGACGATCTCCGAGAAGAGCCACGGCAGCAGCAAGGCGACGATCAGGATCCCCTTCCATCGTTTGCCGGACTCGGAAAGATAGAGAGCGACCGCAAGGCCGAGGGAGACCTCCAGGAGCACGGAAGCGACGAAGAGGACGCTGCTGTTCTTCAGGGAGGTCCAGAAGAGAGCGTCCTCGAGCAGCAGCCTGTAATTCTCCAGGCCGATGAAACGGCTGGTTCCGGGGCCAAAGGTGGTGTCCGTCAGGCTGAGAAAAAAGGCGTACCCGGCGGGATAGCCCCAGAAGAACAGGAGATAGACGAGGGCCGGCAGCACGAAGACGTATGGGGTCGCAGCACCTCTTCCGATGCTGAAAGCACGTGCCGAGATAGGCCTCTCATCCTGCATGGGTGTTCTTCCTTGAGCCAAGCGTGGCAGCCTGCCATTCCCTCCCCCGCCGTCATCCCCGCGAAAGCGGGGATCCCTTAGCATCTGAGGCCAATGGATTCCCGCCTGCGCGGGAATGACGGCCTATGCAGCCGGGGGATTGCTTCCTCGCCTCCGCCTCCTCGCAATGTCCACATTTGGGTTTCCCGGAGGGAATGACGCCGTTCATCCCTCACTCAGTGCGATCCGTTCGCCCGTGTCTTTCCTAAAGAGAAACATCTTCTCCATGTTGATCTTGAGGTAAACCGTTGTTCCTTCCCGGACCTCGCCGGCGGGCGGAGTGCATCGCACCCGGAGGGTGTTCTCACCGCAGGAGACAAAGAGGCGAACCTCATGGCCCATGTCCTGGACGAATTCCACTTCCCCGCGAACGTCGAATGGTTTTTCCGAACGGGTGGACACGAGGATGTCCTCCGGGCGAAAGGCGGCCCATACCTCCCTGGAAGAAATCCCCTTGATGCCGGAGGCGCCTTCGGGAAGGGGGATGGGCGGGTCCCCGAGGGCCCAGCGTAGAGCCCTCTGTTCCGGCAGGAGATCCCCGGGGATCAGGTTGATGGCCGGCGCACCCAGGAAGGTGGCGGAGAACAGGCAGTCGGGTCGTTCATAGATCTCTTTTGGGGTTCCCACCTGCAGAAGCCTGCCTTCGGACATGATGCCGATTCGGTCCCCCAGGGCCATTGCCTCGTTTTGATCGTGGGTTACGTGGATGGTGGTCGTCCCGTTCCGGCGCTGAAGCGTTCGAATTTCCTCTCTCAGCTTTCTTCTCAAGGGGAGGTCCAGGTTGCTCAGAGGCTCGTCGAGCAGGAGCAAGGCAGGTTTGCACATCAGTGCCTTGCCCAGGGCCACGCGTTGCGCTTCGCCGCCGGAGAGCTGGTGAGGCCAGAGCTTGAGCTTCGGGCCCAGCCCGAGGAGTTCGGCCGCCCCTGATACGCGTGTCTTGATTTCTTTGCGGTTCACTCCCTGCATTCTGAGGCTGAAGCCGAGGTTCTCCTCGATGCGCATGTGAGGGTACAAGGTATGTTCCTGGAAGACCATGGCCACGTTTCGGTCTCGTGGCGACAACCCGTTGAGATTCCGACCATCCAGAACGACTTCGCCTCGGGTCGGCGTGTCCAGGCCTGCAACCAGCCGAAGCGTGGTTGTCTTGCCGCACCCGGACGGCCCCAGGAGCACGAAGAACTCCCCCTCGGACAGGCTTAGGTCGATCCCGTCCACAGCGACCTTTGTGTCAAAGGTCCGGGTCAGCCGCCTGAGTTCCAGGAAGGG
>JAQYVQ010000149.1 GCA_030145435.1 Syntrophobacteria bacterium
CAGAAGTTCGAGATGCAAGGCAGGCAAAGCATGCCCCCGCGAAGGCGGGGGTCCATGTAACGATGAGGCGTACTTCCTGTACGTTGAATGACGAGGGATGAAGCCGAACGCCGCAGATGGGACTTTTTCAACAGCCTCCTAGAGCTGCGCCTGCTACTCGTCATACCCACGCAAGACCCGCCGCGACAGGACGACCTTGTGCACCTCGTCCGGCCCGTCATAGATGCGGGCGGCTCGTTCCTGGCGGTAGAAGAAGGACAGGATCGTGTCGTCGCTCACGCCCAGGGCGCCGTGGGCCTGGATCGCCCGGTCGACCACCTTGAGCATGATGGGGGCGACGAAGAACTTGATCATCGAGACCTCTTCCCGCGCCGCGTGCTGGCCTTCGTTCTCGATCTTCCAGGCCGCGTGCAAAACCATCAACCTGGCCGCATGGATCTCGGCGCGGCACTCAGCGATCCATTCCTGGATGATCTGTTTCCGGGCCAACGGTTTCCCCCCGCCCACCTTCCGCTCGGTCACACGCTTGCACATCATGTCAAAGCTTCGATTGCAGATCCCGATCCACCGCATGCAGTGGTGAATGCGCCCCGGGCCGAGGCGCTCCTGGGCGATGACGAAGCCCTGTCCCTGAGGCCCCAGTAGGTTCTCTGCCGGCACCCGGCAGTTCTGGTACATGATCTCGCCGTGGCTCGCGTAGTCGTCCCCTGCGTGTCCCATGACCGAGATATTCCGGATCAGGTTGAACCCGGGCGTCTCAGTGGGCACGATGATCATGCTCGCCCGCAGGTAGACGGGCGCATCCGGATCGGTCACGGCCATCACGATGGCGAACTTCGCACCGTCCGCCGACGAGCTGAACCATTTGTGCCCATTGACGACCCACTGGTCACCGTCACGGATCGCCGTGGTGGCCAGCTCGGTCGGGTTCGACCCGGCCAGCTCCGGTTCGCACATGGAAAAGCAGCTCCGGATATCGCCATTCGCCAGGGGCACGAGGTATTCCTCCCGTTGCTCCGGGGTCGCGTACTTCTCGAGAATCTCGATGTTCCCGGCGTCCGGCGCCTGGCACCCGAAGATCAGGTGCGCCAACGGACTGGAGCCGAGCACCTCGGTCATCAGAGCGTGGTCCACCAGGCTCAGCCCCATCCCGCCGAGCTCCTTCGGGATCTGGGGCCCCCACAGCTCCATCTTCTTGACCATAGCCCGGCATCGTTTGATCTCCGGCCACATGTCACGAAACTTCTTTCCCACGAAGTGAGGCTCCAGAGGATAGACCTCTTTCTCCAGGAACTCCTGGGTCATTTCCAGGATGACCTTTGTCTTCTCCGGCATGGTGAAATCCATGTCTTCCTCCTCGGACCCCCGGACCTCATCGAAACGTCACGTAGGTGTCCTCATCGAAATGTGGCGTCATGTTGAAACCGGTCATGGAAAACCGATCCCCTCGGTACTTGAACTCGTTGATACTCGCGTTCTTGACCACCCAGCCCAGGGCCAGCGCAATCCTGTCCGAGGTCTCCAGGGCGTACTGCATGACCGCGGAAATCGGTCCTCCCGACGTGAACACGGCAACGGTCTTGCCGGTGGGATACGCCGCGGCTATCTCCTCCACGCCCCGGATCACGCGGTGTGTGAACCGTTCCCACGACTCGACGCTCTTCGCGTCGATCTTGCCGGCGATCCAGCGGTTCATCACGATCGTCAGGATGTCCTGGAAGGCCTTGCGCCTGACGGTCGAATCCTCCTCGACGTTCATGGCCCGATTCACGGTCTCCTCCAGTTCGGGTCTTTCCGCGAGCAGAATGGGAAGGAAGTTGGCCAGCATGCCGGAAGCGTCGTATTCGTTGAAGGCCTCGTTCACGACCGGCTCGGGCAGGTCCCGGCCCGCCTTGCGGTAGACGTCCCTCAATGCCAGCAGGGTGTCGATCTGCCGTTTCTGGGCTCCCGTGAACAATGCATCGAATCTCTGCCCCCGCTTCAACCAGTAGTCCCCCAACAGAGAAGACTGGGTAACCCCCATCTCCGAGAGCTTGTCATAGTCGACCTCACCGAAACTTGC
>JAQYVQ010000220.1 GCA_030145435.1 Syntrophobacteria bacterium
CTGTGCCACCCTCACCCTATCCCTCTCCCTCAAGGGAGAGGGAATTCCGAGATGCCGGAGAGCCTGCCACGCTTCGCTCGCAGGCTTCAACTTCGCTCCTCGCAATGTCCGCTAGTCGTCGCTTCCACTCCAATGATTTAGGCATTGAAGAGCACCCCAATGTCCTCCAGCGTGTCCAGAGACAGGATGGCGTCGCGGATCTCTTCGGTCTTACGGTCTCTCAGGACCGGGCTCACCAGATCCTCGAACTTGGCGCGGAGCTTCACCTTCTTCACGTCCAGGGCCGGCACCTCCTGAAGAATGTCGGAGAAGGCGGAAAAGATCTCCCCTGCGTTGGTTTCCACCTCCACGTCGGCTTCCAGAGTCAGCTTCTTCTCGTCCTTCTCGACCGAGATCCTCTTCATGAACCCTTGAACCTCGGGGTCGTTGACCTGTTCGTCTGTAAAGGCCTGCATGCCGGTGTTGCCCCTGAGGAGCGCGTTGGCCACGCAGTAGGGAATGCTGAATTTTCCTTCCAGCCCGGTGGTGGCCTCCAAGCGGTGCGCCGCGGACAGGGCCGTTTCAGATGACCTGACCGTAATCGATTTGATCTGGTCCGTGGGCAACCCTTTCTCGTTCACGATCTTGCAGGCCGCCTCGATCGGCGAGTGGGTGGCATGGCAGGAGGCGTGGTATTTTTGCGCCAGGCCTTCGATATCCCAGGTGTGGCCGAGCGTCGCGAGGGCCTCCTCGTTCTTGTCCCCTCCGAGGACGTCGAAGAACCCCTGGGGACCCTCCAGGGCATCCTCTGCGCTCGTAAACCCTTGAGCCGCCAGCAGCGCGGAGTTCAGGCCTGCCTGAGAGCACTTGCCCGCGTGGAAGGGCTTGCACATCGTGCCGAAGACCCGCTTCAGGCCCGAGGCCTGGGTGGCGGCGATCCCCAGGGCGTGGGTCGTCTGTGTCTCGTCCAGACCGAGCAGGCGGGCACAAGCCGATGCCGAAGCGAGATGCCCTATGGTCGACGTTCCATGCCAGCCCGCCAGGTAGTGGCCCAGGCCGGCAAAGGACCCCAGGGCCGAACCCGCCCGGAAGCCGATGATGTAGGCGGTCAGGAGCTCTTTCCCCTTCTTCCCCCTCCACTCCGCCAGGGCCAGAACAGAAGGGAACAGGGTCACGGATGGGTGTCCCAGAAAGTAAGCAGAAGTGTCGTCGTAGTCCAGGGCATGGGAGGCGGCCCCGTTGATGAGGGTGGCCTGGCTCGCAGTCTTCTTGACGCCTTGCCCCAGGAGGGTTGCCTGTTCGTTTCCCCCTTCCTGATTTGCAAGATGCGTGAGCTTCAGGACCAGCGGGTCGTCCTTCCCGGCGATGGTCACAGCGTACCAGTCGAGAAGCGCAACCTTTGCGTGTTCGTAGACGAATTCCGGGATGTCTGCGTCCCTTGTTTGAGATACGAAACGTGCGATTCTCCGTGTGAGTCCTTCCGAGGTTTCAGCCATCGCGTGTCACCTCCAATTCCGGTACTTCTCCTTGAGTTCCGCCTTTTTCACCTTCATCGTGGCGGTGAGTGGAAGATCTTCCACGAACTCGATCGTTTTCGGATGCTTGAACTTGGCCACCTTGTCCTTCAGAAATTCCCGGATCTCTTCCTCGGTGATCGTCTCCCCCTGGGCGGCCACAACGAAGGCCACCCCGGCCTCCCCCCATTTCTCGTCCGGCACGCCGATGATGGCCACATTCGAGATCTTCGGGTGCCCGGCCAGGATCTTCTCGACCTCGGCCGGATACACGTTCTCCCCCCCGCTCCTGTACATGTCCTTGGCCCTGTCGACGATGTAGAAATACCCTTCTTCGTCCATGTAGCCGAGGTCCCCGGTCTTCAGGACCCCATCGGTGATCGCTTCCGCCGTCTTCTCGGGCAGGTTCCAGTATCCGCTCATCACCGTGGGCCCCTTGGCCACGATCTCTCCGATTTCCCGGGGGGCCGCCCTCGTCCCGTCCTCCCGGGCGATCCAGATATCGGCGAAGAAGCCCGGCTTCCCGATGGAGCCCATCTTCCGGAACACGTCTTCCTTCGGTACGGACATCATGGCGGAGCACTCGGTCTGGCCGAAGCCCTGCCGCATGTGAAGCCCCCTCTTTGCAAGCTCCTCGAAGAGGCTCGGCGGGGTCCTCTCTCCACCTCCCGCCACGAATCGAACGCTGCTGGTGTCGATCTCGTCCAGCTTACCGGTCTCGAGGATCATCCTCCACATGGTGGTCATGGCGAAGACGTTGGTTGCCCGGTATTTCTCTATGTCGTCTGCGAATTGATTCGGGTCGAAGCCCCGACGCATCACCATCGTCGTTCCGGCGCACAGGGAGGGGGTTGCCACGATGAACAGGCCGCCGGAATGAAACAGGGGAACCTGGGCCACCATGACATCGTCCGCGCTTCCATTCGCGTACGCGGCAATCTGGAAATTCTTGAAATAGGTCTGCGCGTGGGTCAGGATCGCGCCCTTCGGGTTCCCGGTGGTGCCCGAGGTGTACAGGATGGCGAGAGGGTCATCGAACTCTACGGGAGGGGTCGGTTCAGGCTCCGTCGTGGCCTGGTGTTTTACGATCGCCTCGCATTCTTCCGCCCAATCCGGGCAACCGGGCAGTTCGAAGCCGGGCATGGTGGGGCTGCCGCTCTTCAAGAAGACAAACTTGTCTTCCACTACCTGGATGGCGGGCCGGATCGGGTCCACATTGGCTAGGAACGAGTCATGGAACAGAAGCATTCGCGCGCCGCAGTCGTTGAGCTGGTACTCCAGCTCGGGCGGTGCAAGGCGCCAGTTCAGTGGGACGAAGATCGCCCCCAGCTTGGCGGCCCCGAAAAAGGCCTCGAGGAACTCGACGCAGTTCAGGAGGACCACGGCGACTCGATCCCCCTTCCGAATCCCCTTCTCGAGAAAAAGGTGGGCCCACTGATTTGCGCCTTCGTTCAGTGCCTTGTAGGTGATCGGTTGATCCTCGAAGATGATCGCCGTCTTCTCCGGATGCATGTCGGCCCGCTTCCGGGTGATGTAGCCTACATCCCAGTGTACGGTCACCGCTCCTCGCTCCTTTCACATGCAAACCATCACTTGCCGACAAACTTCGCTTTTCGCTTTTCGATGAAGGCGGTCTGCCCTTCCTTCAGATCCTGGCTGTTGAAGGCATCGGTGATCAATCGTTCTACCTCGGGGAGGTGCTCCTCGCTGAGAGCCAGGGACTCTTCCAGCATGTTCATGATTCGCTTGCTCCCCTTGAGAGACAGGGGCGCATTCCCTGCGATCTCCTCTGCCATGCCGTAGGCCGTCTCCGCCAGC
>JAQYVQ010000228.1 GCA_030145435.1 Syntrophobacteria bacterium
ATTCACGGGCAAGTGGAATGCAGGAGTTTTCCTAACAACCGGATCAGTCTGCGCTACAATGATGTGGACTTGCGAGCCAACGGTTGTTTTTAAGCATGCCGGCCGAGCGAGAGTGATGAGGAGGTGCCAAAATGGAGTTAACGACGGTCCGTATTGAAAAACCAGAAGCCGTGAACCTGATCCTTGGACAATCCCATTTCATCAAAACCGTCGAGGACGTGCACGAAGCCCTTGTCGGAGCCGTGCCCGGCATCGAGTTCGGACTCGCATTCTGTGAAGCTTCCGGGCCTGCGTTGGTGCGGTCAAGCGGCACCTCGGATAAGATGGAGAAGCTTGCCGTAGAAAACGCACTGGCCATATCAGCAGGTCACACATTTATCGTTTTCCTTGCCAATGCTTTTCCAATCAATGTATTGAACGCGGTCAAGGGGGTTCCCGAAGTTTGCCGCATCTTTTGTGCGACAGCCAACGTGGTCGAGGTGATCATTGCCGAGACCGATCAAGGACGGGGCGTCCTTGGCGTGATAGACGGGGTGAAACCTCTGGGTGTCGAAACGGAGAAAGATGTCGTAGAACGGAAGGAACTCTTAAGAAAATTCGGTTATAAATTTGGATGAGCCATTAGCTAAGTCAATGCGGATTATTAAATAGGGTGCAAGAGCCCTTCGGCCCCGGGTTTGAACCATAAGAACGGGGCCAGGAACTGATGGAGTGGATCGGTCATGAGTGAGCACACAGCAATAACGGATGTTCCCGGTGTTCTCGTCGGTCAGGTGGAGGATCCGGACGCGATCACGGGTTGCACCGTCGTATTATGCAAGGACGGCGCAGTGGCGGGGGTCGATCAACGCGGGGGCGCGCCCGGCACGCGTGAGACCGACCTGCTCGGTCCGATGCATCTTGTACAAAAGGTACATGCCGTCTTGCTAACTGGTGGATCGGCGTTTGGCCTTGATGCAGCTACGGGTGTGATGCGCTTTCTCGAGGAGCAGGGGGTTGGATTTAATGTCCGGGTGGCGAAAGTACCCATTGTCCCGGCGGCGGTTCTTTTCGACCTGGACATCGGAAGCGCCGATGTTCGTCCAGATGCCGAGATGGGCTACGCTGCTTGCCTGAATGCCACCGGTGATCCTCCTCGAGAGGGAAATGCCGGTGCCGGGATGGGGGCAACGGTCGGAAAAATCCTGGGCATGGCGAGCGCGATGAAATCCGGCATTGGGACAGCTAGCATCAATCTGGGAGCTGGTTTGGTCGTCGGAGCGATCGTGGCGTTAGCCGCATTCGGAGATGTTATCGATCCTCGGACGGGTGCAATTCTCGCTGGTGCACGACCGGCGAGGCTCGGGCCCGCGAAAGTTGGCGGTGAAGGACCTTACGCAGATACCCTTGAGGTCATGAAAAGCATGATTGGAAAGACGGTACTGAGCTTCGCATCGCGGGGGAATACGGTCATCGGGGTTGTGGCGACGAACGCTGCTTTATCGAAAGAGGATGCGAATAAAGTGGCACAGATGGCGCATGATGGTTTGGCGCGCACGATTCGCCCTGCCCACACGATGCTGGATGGTGATACCATATTTGCGATCTCGACAGGGGGTAAGAAAGCCGATGTCAATCTTGTCGGGGCTTACGCGGCGGAGGCTGTCGCAAGCGCGATCCTCCGAGCGGTAACGGCGGCTGAATCTATTGGGGATATTCCGGCACTACGAGATTGGCCCCCAGCCATATCCGGATAAATTGAAGGAGGTTGCGTATGTTTCGACGGACGACGGATAGACCCTCGCTGAGCGGGCAAGCACCAGATCGAGTGGATTCGGTGCTGGGTTCTGGGATCACCTGGCAGGGACAGATCAGTGGGACCGGCGGGGTAAGAATCGATGGCGCCTTCGATGGTGACATTGCGGTCCATGGAATCGTCGTCATTGGTGAACAGGGGCGTGTAACCTGCAAGCAGATCAAAGCGGCCACTGTGGTTGTTTCTGGCTCTCTAAAGGGTGATTTGACCGCCTATAAAGTGGAGATCACCGAATCTGGTCGTGTGTGGGGAGATGTAATTACTACGTCGTTCTCGACTGAAGAGGGCGCTTTCTTACGAGGAAATATCACCATGGAGGACCAGTTGGACCTGGGCTTTGTGGAGGAGACTCCCGTCGAGTCTGAGGGCGATCCTGAGGGAGAGGAAGTAGAACAGGAAGAGGACACTTAGACTAAGACAAGTTTCTCAATTAGACTTAGGAAAATGCTGCAACATAGGGGCAGTCCCAAAAGAGCAGCCCCTTATGAAGAAAATCAACCAGCCGTAGTGGCGAGCCTTCGTGCTCGCCGTTTTATTCCTCCTGCGAGATGATATTCGGCCTGTAGGTGCGGACCTGTGTGACCGCCCTTGCGCATATGTCATTGCGCGAGACACCCGGAAGGGCGACGTCTGTCCTGGGCCAAGAGACAGGATGGCTATCTCCACCTGAGTATCCAACGGTTTGATCTTGGGGATTGCTTCGCTCCGGCGCGGGCGCCTCCGCTCGCAATGACATTAAACCAAAGGAAACGGACCGGAACATAGGCCGGCCCCTACGCGCGGATAAACAACCTGTAGTAGCAGGCCTTCGTGCCTGATTCCTTCTTGCCTTATCCCTTATTCTCACGAACCCTTGGACGATCACGTGCCGGAACAGCACGTTATTTATGGCCGTTGAAACGTGAGCAGCCAGGCGCCCGGATAAAGTTCGCCTTCTTCACCTGCGCACAGTTCGGATGTCAGACCGGTTACAAGTCGGTCGGCGTCGCTCACTTGAAGCGTGTAGATCACACCTTCGGTCATAGCAAAATCTGCAAAGCCCAGACCGAGTTCGGGCTTCAGACCAGTAAAAAATTTCTCCTGTCCGGAATCCCAGATGACGAGTATGGACATCCTCGGTACCCCTTCGGAAAGCGAATCGAGGATGCGGACCTGAAGTAATGGACCCCCCAGTGATGGATCACAAACCTTCTCCTGCTCGATGAGCTCGAAAGGCGCACCAGGTGTTGAGGTAGGGGGGCGCACGGGTCTAGGTGTGTTCGATGGAGATGGACTTGGTGTGGTTGAGGGTTCCCCGGTTGTTGCACTCTCACTTGGAGAGGGCGTGATTGGAAGCGTGGGGGGTCCATCTCGTACAACCGCGGCGAGCATGGCCAGCGCTCGAGCCTCGGATTCAGGTCGACCTTCCGCCAGGCGGTTTTGCGCCAATCGTCCGAGGTAACTTCCAAGATCCTCCAAGTTAAAAATCGAGAGACGCACCTGCGCTCGATCAAGTTCACCGGTGGTTGCATACGAAGCCGCAATCAAGGTGATGTAATCGGATTGGAAATCCTGTCTGAGGGAAGAGGGCGCGGCATCTACATATGCGACAGGATTGATGTTCCATGCATAATACAATCCCCCAGCTATGCCGAGGACGAAACTTATGCCTAGTAAAATCCACCCATTTCGCTTCATGGTGAGCCAATATCCGGGGAAGCAGGGGCTGAACGTAGATCCACTGCCAATCGGTTGAGAGTCTCTAATTCTATCTGGCTGTAGCCATTTTCAAGTCCGTAATCGATTCCTTCAACGACGAAATTAATGGGGGGATGGGGTCCAAGGGAGGCGAGGCGAATTCTGGCTAGCTCTAAATCCTGATCTCCGGCATATGCCTCCGCCACCATGAGGACGAAGTCCCCCCGATAATCCCCCCGGAGAGATTCAGGTGCCGTATCGACGTACTCGACAGGCCGGACGAGCCATCCAAACAACACTCCGATGATGACTCCGAGTACGAGACCGAGTAGTATGGGCGAGAATTTTTTCATGGTCGCTCAGGATTGGATTTTGCCATAGAGCAGGCAAGCGTGCAAGAAAAGGGCGCGGCCCCGATGAGTATGTTAAGTGGAGGGGCCGCCTATGCTATAATCGCTGGTGCCGAAGGTGGGAATCGAACCCACACTCCCGAAGGAAC
>JAQYVQ010000230.1 GCA_030145435.1 Syntrophobacteria bacterium
CTCGAGGAAGCCACGGAGTTTTCAGGCGCCATCGTTCGGATCAGCGATATCACCGAGAAAAGGCTGCTGGAGAGGAGAATCGTACAGAACGAAAAGCTCACAGTCCTCGGCCTGCTCGTGGCAAGTATCGCGCACGATATCAACAACCCAAACAATTTCATCAGTTTCAACATCCCGATTCTGCGGGAGTACTTGAACGAACTGCTGCCCATCATCGACGATTACGCCGAGAAGCACCCCGGCTACGAACTCTTCGGTATGTCTTATCCGGACTTCCGCAAGGATCTCGTGAAACTTCTGGACAATGTCGAACACGGCAGCACCCGGATCAAGGACACGGTGTCCGACCTGAGGGAATTCGTGAGAAAGAGACACAAAAGGGAGGAGAGTTTCGTTGACCTGGGAGATGTCGTCGAGAAGGCTGTCGCCATTTGCAGTCCCGAGATTACCAAAAATGCAAGGGACTTCGAAGTGAACATTCAAGAAGGCCTGCCCAAGACCCTTACTTCTCCGGAGGAATTGGAGCTGGTCCTCGTCCACCTCCTCATCAACGCAGCCCACGCAGCGGACAAAGAAGATTCCTGGATCAAGGTGAACGTCTTCGCTCGAGAGGGTCTGTCCATCGAGGTCGTTGACAACGGGTGCGGTATGGACGAGGCGACCCTAAAGAAGGCGTTTGAGCCGTTGTTCACCACAAAATCGTCCAGTGACGGGTTCGGCCTCGGGCTTTATGTGTGCAACAACATCGTAGAGGGAATGAGAGGAAGCCTAGGGGTGGAAAGCGAGCCGGGCAAGGGAAGCACGTTCCGAGTGACCCTCCACGACCCGGTATTCGAGGATGAACGGGGCGGGACGCTCGGTCAGACGGCGAGTTGAGGAGTTCTTAATGGATTACCGTATTGTAGTTATCGACGACGAGCAGGATTTTCTGGACAGCATCAAAAGGGGGCTGATCACATCCGGCTTCAAGGATGTTACCCTGGAGAGGGATCCTCAAAGGGCGGTCAGTTCTTTTGCTGGTGGAGAGCACGCCGATCTCGCGCTGATTGATGTAACCATGCCGGGGATGAGTGGCATCGAGGTGCTCGAGGCAATCAAGTGCGTGAGCCCGGATACGGAATGCATCATGGTGACGGCATCGAATGAGGCGAGGATTGCCGTCGAGTGTCTGAAGAAGGGCGCCTACGATTACCTCCTCAAGCCTGTGTCCAGGGAGGAACTTGTCCTGTCCGTGAATCGCGCCCTGGAAAGGAGAAAGCTCCTCGACATTCTGGACATGGGGAAGAAGAAGGGCTCCCCAAAACTCAAGAATCCTGAGGCTTTCAAGCCGATCACCAGAAGGTCGCCGGAGATGTTCAGGATTCTCAAGGAAGCAGAGCTCCACGCTCGAAGCGATGTCCCTGTCCTGATTACGGGGGAAAGCGGTACGGGCAAGGAATTGTTGGCCAGGGCGATCCATCAAGCCAGCTCCCGGGCAGGATTCCCCTTTACGCCCATCAACATGGCTTCCCTGAACAGCACCCTGTTCGATGCCGAGTTCTTCGGCCACACGAAGGGGGCTTTCACGGGCGCCGAGAAGGAGCGTGCGGGGTATCTGGAACACACGAACCGGGGCACCCTGTTCCTCGATGAAATCGGGAATTTACCCTTCGAACTCCAGGGAAAACTTCTGCGGGTCCTGCAGGAGGGAGAATATCTAAAGCTCGGTACCAGCCAGTCTCGAAAAGCCAACATTCGGTTTGTAACGGCCACCAATGAAGATCTCGAGCGGCTGATGGCCAGAGGAACGTTCCGCAAAGACCTTTTCTACCGTCTGAAAGGCGCATGGCTGAACCTCCCCCCCCTGAGAGAAAGGAAGGAAGACATCCCTCCACTGATCGATAGATTCCTCGACGAGTTCCATCCAGGTAGTGGCATCGCGGAGGTTGAAGAAGATGCGGTGTCGGTGCTCCTGGATTACGACTACCCGGGAAACGTCAGGGAACTCCGGTCCATACTCCAATCCGCCGTGAACCTGGCTCGGGGCAGACCGATTTCATCCCGGCTTCTTCCCGATAACCTCCGAAAGCAAAAGAAGCCCAACAAGAAGTTGGTCACGGAAGGACCGGGAACCGGCATCGTTGATCTCGCAGAGGCGGAAAAGGCCCACATTCTCATGGTCTACGAGCAAACAGGAAGCAACAAGGCGCAGACGTCGGAGTTGCTGGGAATCGGCCTCAATACCCTTCGCCGCAAGTTGAGGTCTTACGGAATCGATTAGCGGGACTCTGTTCCGAATCGCTGCAATCCTTCCAACCACCGTCCTCATCCT
>JAQYVQ010000298.1 GCA_030145435.1 Syntrophobacteria bacterium
TTCTCTCCTGACGGAGGGTTTGAAACAGGAAGGCGCTGATGACGAAGGTCGGGATGAGCAGGAGAAGCCAGTATAGGATAACGTAGCGTCTGTTCATGGGTCGGATTTGCCCATCGTAATCGTCGGTTTTGGCCTGGAGGAGAAGGTATCACGGCGGAGGATCGAGGATCAAACGGACTCCCGCACCCGTTTTCGAACCGCGTTCAACTGCTCCACCAGAGACCCCGGCTCTTCCTTTCCCGGCTCCTCCCATGGTTTGCCGAGCCCCATGTCCTGCGCGATGATCTTGTAACAGTTGTAAGACTCGCTCGCGCCGCAATTGCACCCCACGTGCCAGGATCCGCCGGTGGCGTAGAGGTTCTTGATCGGCGTTCGGTGGTTCGCCAGTTCCGGGGTCGGCCGGTTCTCTTCCACCTGCCACGAGGCCCGGTCAATGCCTGCCCAGGTGCCGTCGGGCCTGAGGTTCTTCATGCGGCAATGATCATACGGCGTGTTCGCGTCCACTCCGATCACGTTGTCCCACGTCATGTTCGGGGCATAATCCTTCCAGATCGTGAGCAATTCGCCCGTGTAGCGCTTTCGTATCTCCAGCCACTCCTTCTCCGAGTACATGGTGACGGGGTGGCCAAGTTGTTCTGTGTACAGCGTGTGCTTCCCTTCCGGAGCGTAGCTGGGGTCAACGAGGCTGTGACACCCTACGACGACGCCATAGTCGTCGAGGGGGGGCCACTGGTTCATCTGCGCCATCTGGCACTTCTTTGCAACGTGGATCGGGTCCGGGTCGGGTTGCATGCCGAGCCAACCGCAATCATGAACGTCGGGATTGAAGGCCTCCGCCGTGTAGCGGGGTGCTTCGTGGACGGCCAAGCTGTACCACATCAGACAACCGAAGTTCCGTTTGAGGATTTCCACCCGTTTGGCGGTCTGGTCGTCAACGTGCTCCTTGCCGATGAGGTCGAAGATGAGCTGATAGGGCGACAACGTGCTTATGACCAGCTGGCTGGCACCGATCTCGGTTCCATCGCTCAGGCGTACACCCGTTGTCCTGCCGTTGTCGATGATCGCCCTTTCCACCTCTTTGTTGATGTGGAACTCGCAACCGAGCTGTGTGAGCACTTGGTGGGCTGCATGGGCAATCATGTGCGTACCGCCCCGGTTGAAGCCGATGAAGGGCAACGTCAACAGCATGCCGAGTGCTGTCGCACCGTGTCCGGACTCGGTCACGTCCACCGAGAAGGAGACGATGGCGCGCAGGATCATGGACTGCATTTCAGGGCTCTCGAACCACTCCTGGATAACCCGATAGGGGCTTGCCTTGAGGATCGCGGAGTCCAGGTTGAAGCCGGTTTCCAGGATTTTCCCGAAGACCTCGACCTGCCTCTGCATGATTCCCGGATCGGTTGCCCGTACGTCGGCCGGATTGAAGATCGCGTCCATCTGGACTCTCATGAACTCTTCGGTCTTCTCCAGCTCGGCGATGCGGCGCCAGGTGTCGGCATCCTTTTCCGAAAAGCGGGCAATCTCCCGGGCGGAACGTTCCTGGTTCGGATCGTGCTTGTGGCTGTAGAGGGTAAGACAGTTCTCCTTGTCGCGGAAGGCCATGCCGTTGCTGCTGAGATGCTGGTCCCACTGGGCGCCGTACTCCCAGAATTCCGGAAAATCCCGGAGGATCGGCAGATAATACCAGGGTAGGATCATGTTTGCGTGTGTGTTTCCGCGGAAGCCGGGGGCGGCCAGTTCCTCGGTTGCACAGCAGCCGCCGATCTCGTGCCTTCTCTCGAATATGCCGACACGCATGCCACCGAATTTGATCAAGTACATGGCGAGCAGCAGCGCCTTGTTGCCTCCCCCCACGATCACCGCGTCATAGGTCTTGTCCGGCATCTTGCCTCCAGATCATAGAGTCGCCTAAGAGGCTGTCGATAAACGGCCATCTGCGGCGCATGTTGCGAGCGAAGCGTGGCAATCCCCCAGCGTCTCAGTTGCGGCGGAAACGCACACTGTGCTCTCGGGAGCCCCGCCTTCGCGGGGGCAAGTTTCGTGCGCCTTGCATATGACCATTTCTCAACAGCCTCCCATAGCCTGGATTATTCAACACTGTGTTAATAGTCGCCTGGGTGTTCCGGTTCCTTGAACCAGCGGAAGGGGTTCAGGAAAAACGTAAAGATGGAGATCTTGATGCAGGTTACGATGAGTTTTCGAAGATCCTTGAGGGTCATCGTGCATCGGACCTTCCACCTAACGGGATCAGTCGTGTTCACCAGCAGGATCAGATGATCCCCCTGGGCCACACAGTCACTGATCTCCGCAACGAGTTCGGTTTTTCCCAGACCTGTTGATCTCATGAGCATTTTCTGTGTTCCTCCTATCCGGGATTATATGTAGCCTTTTTCGCGAGCCTTGGTCACCATTTCAGGCTCTTTCCACCATTTCTCGATGCCGTAGTCCTCCGCAATCGCGTTTGCGCAGTTGTACCCGGGGCCCCAGATGATCATCCCGCCCGGGGCAACGCTTGCCCCCCCCACGTACAGGTTCTTCACCGGTGTCCGATAATGGGAACAATCCTGATTGGGCCGCAGGTAGCCCATCTGGAGCGGA
>JAQYVQ010000307.1 GCA_030145435.1 Syntrophobacteria bacterium
TTTCTCCATCCTCCCCTACTATCAGAAGGTCGCCGAGTACAGCGATATCAGCAACCGGGATATATGGGAGTACCCTCTTCATCTGACAGAGGAAGAGGTTCTCCGTATGCTCAGGCACCTCTGGGAGCTTCAGGAGATCTATTCACACTATTATTTCTTCGATGAGAACTGTTCGTACACCCTCCTGTTTCTGCTCGATGCCGCAAGGCCCTCTCTTCATCTCACCGATGGTTTCCGGCTCTGGGTCATGCCGGTCGACACCATCCGGGCACAACAGAAGAAAGGAATCATCGACCAGGCTGAATATCGGCCTTCCAAGGCCACCCGGATGGAATACATCATCTCTCTGCTCGATACCGACGGCCAGAGGCTCGCCCTTGCGGTCATCCGGGGAGAACTCGAACCGGCAGACCTTCTGGAGAAAGGCCTGGACCTCGAGACAGAAGTGCGAATTCTGGATTTGGTCATGGAATACCTGCAGGTTCAATACACAAAGGAAGAGCTGACCAAGGAGGAATATGTCGAACGCTTCCTCGAGGCCTCAAAGGTGCGCAGCAGCCTGGGCAGGCCGGAAGGATACGGATACGATAGTCCGGCTCCTTCCCGGCCCGATCAGGGCCACAAGCCCGGCCGTTTGAGCATCGGTGTCGGGTACAGGGCGTGGGAAGATCTCGATGAGGGCAGCCTGTACCAGGAGATCCGGTTTCGGCCGACCTACCATGATCTGCTGGATTCCGACAAGGGATACAGCCGGGGGGCACAGATCGAGTTCTTCAGCGGGGCCCTGCGATACTACAATTCCACTGAAAGGGTCGAACTCGAGAGGCTCGACCTCGTGAACATTGTGTCTCTCGCTCCAAGGAATCGCTTCTTCAAACCCATCTCCTGGAAGGTGAGCACAGGCTTGAGGCAGGCGGATCTGCCGGGAGGGGACCGCACACTCGTGTATTCTCTCAACATAGGAGGAGGGTTGAGTTACGACAACAGGACTCTGGGGCTCTGCTACGGAATGTTCGAGACAGAGATCGACTTGGGCGGAGGATTGAGCAACGCACACTCCATCGGGTTCGGCGGGACCCTCGGGATCCTGAGGAAGATCACAGAGGCTTGGATGTTTCATCTCCTCTTCAGGCCCTTCTACTTCGTTCTGGGAGAACAGTATGAATCCCTGGAGTGGGCCTTCCTGCAACAATACACGATCTTCACGAACATGGCCTTTTCCCTCGAGCTTACCGGCAAGGAGGCCCAGGGCCTGTATCAAACCGAGGCAGGGGCACTCGTGCACCTGTACTTCTAGCAAAGAATTGGCTATTTGCCCTGTTCGTGATATTCCTTCTTCATAACCGCGCTCCCCACTTGTCCCCCGCTCAAGCCCCCACAAGCTTTGCGATTGGGTCATTTGAGGAACTCGCATCAACCGAAAGACACGTTACATGACTCCTGCCATGGAAACCCGCCCGTTCTACGGCTGGTGGCTGCTCTTCTTTCTGTGGGTGATCTACACACTGCCGATCGGTTTCGCCTTTTACAGCCCGGTCATTCTCGCTCCCTTTATGATCCAGGACCTCGGTTGGTCACGAGGAGAGATCATGGTGGGCGTCACGGCCATCATGCTGCTCTTCGGGATCACCTCCCCACTGACCGCCTGGATGATCACACGCATCGGGGCCCGGAAGACCATCGTCATCGGGGGGTGCATCGCCGCCTCAGCCGCCTTCCTGATCAGTCGGCTGGGCCACATCTACCCCCTGTTCATCACCCTCGGCATTTTCCAGGGATTGGGGATCTCCATGTCGGCCATGATCCCGGTGCAGACCGTGGCGATTGCCTGGTTTCACGCCCGCCGGGCCCTGGCCCTGGGGCTCGTGCTGGGGGGTGGCGCTGTGGGAGGCTTTCTGGCGCCCCAGCTCATCAACTGGGTCGTGCTGCGGGCCGGAGGCAACTGGCGGATCGGCTTCCTCCTCATCGCCGTCGCATCCCTGGCAGGCGCGGCCGTGGCCTTGCTGGCCGTGCGGAACCGGCCCGGGGATGTGGGCCAGCATCCGGACGGCGTGGAGCCCGAGGCGCGCACCGACCCCGCCGCCGGACCGAAACGAACCGCGCGCACCTACCGAACGAGCGAAGATTGGACCGTTCGTGAGGCCCTGAAGACGCGGGCCCTGTGGCTTCTCATCCTGGCGGTGACGGGCACTTTTTACATGTGGCAGATCATCGTGACTCAGGGGCCCCTGCACCTGCAGGACCGGGGCTTCGACCCCGCCATGAGCGCCTTCCTGTACAGTCTCGCCATCGGCTTGAGCATTGCCGGCCGCTTCACGATCGCCGGCCTGGGGGACAGGATCGAGCCCAGATACCTGTTCGCCTTCGGCTCTCTATGCACGCTGATCGGCGGAATCCTGTTCTGGTTTGTTTCGCCGGACAAGGTCTGGGTTGCTTACCTCTACCCCCTGCTGGCCGGCTTCGGGTTCGGCGCAGCCTACGTGTGCATCCCCACGATCACGGGGAATTACTGGGGCGCGGAAGCCTTTCCCGGGGTGACCGGGTTGATCTCTCCCATGGCCATGCTTATCCAGAGCTCGGCGGCTCCTCTGGCCGGGCTCCTGTACGACCGCCAGGGCACGTATCTCACGATCATGATCGTCTCCTGGCTGGCCGTTGCGGTCGGCTTTACCGCGATGCTCTTCTGCCGCCCGCCCGAGCGCGCCAGGGTCTCTAAAGAAAGCGCAGAATCATCAACAGGCTGACGATGATCAATAGAAGGATCAGGGGCACGTTCTCAGCCCCCCCCTTCTCCTTGGCAAACATGCCGTTCTGCAGGAAATAGGCGGTGTCGATCACTGTGAGAAAAAGCATCATGCCGCCGCACACGAGTGTCAACCGCTCACCCAGGGGATTGCCGATAAACAGCAGGATCGCGGAGATAACCATGAGTGTAGCCAATACCGAATCCGGGTATACGAAGCATCGCTCATGCCCCACGTAACCCGTCGGCAACCAGGGTTCCTTGTGTTCGGTTCTCAACCACGTCATCCAGAAACGGGCGATCCCCAGTGCCGCGAAGATCTGAACGCCTGCAACGATCTTCGGGTTGATGAAATCCAGCATTTGCATCCTCCTTTTCTTGTTTCAGCAGGGCTCGGAGGGGTACCTCCGGGAAGTGTTTTCTACCACGATTCTGTGCCTTACCTCAACAGCGAACGAACCGGGCAACCCGCAAAATCAAGATCCGGCCCATTGGGGCCGATTTTCCCTATGAGGCCAACCATGCAATTCCGGGAACCCATGCACCCAAAACGCACTGATGTTAGATGCTTGCCGCTGGACATGCGCAGACTTCTCTCAATTCCGATCCTCCTTGTCTTCCTGGGTGTTGTGTCCCCCACCCCGGGGTTCACGGGTGACGAGGCCAAAACCGTCCGGCCCCACGGTCCAGCCGAGAAGGAATGCGCCTGCAGGACCGGAGAGAAAGACAGTGCCGATGCCCTGAAGAGACTCCTGTCCGCCGCCGTCAGAGCGAGGGGGGGGCTCGCGAAACTGCAAAGCCGGAAAGACGACTACTCGGTTACCCGTATCGCGTACCGTGATGTCTACGCAACGGAGGTCCTGCAAAGAACCTGGACGATGAAGCCAGACAGCTTCCGGCAAGACACGGTGCGCGACGGCGTGATTCTGAAGTCCCAACAGTACGACGGCAGTACCTTCCTGGAGGGTTACGGGCAGCGTGTCCGCTTCGGTCTGGAGAAAGATCTGAAAGTCTTCCTGGAAAACGTGGAATTGAATAAGATCTTCTCGCTCTTGTGCATCGGCACCGAACCCTACCCGGCAAGCCTCGGCCAAAGGGTTCGGCAGGAAGGCGGATGGCTGCAAGAGGTGATCGTGGAAGCTCCGTCCGGGCTGACCTACCGCCTCTTCCTTGAAGAGGACACGTGCCTGATCACCAGGATGGAATACGTGGAACGCGCGCAATACGCGGAGAGCGAAGAGGTCCTCTCCATCGTCACCCATGTCGATTCCTACAGGAACGTGGAAGGCGTGCTCGTTGCGGACAGGCTCCGCCTTCTCTCTCGGGGCACCCTGAAGGCCGAGGTGCGCCTGATTGAGTACGAACTCAACGTGGGGCTGAGCGCCGGCTTCTTCAGCATGGACCGACTGCGACAGGACCTGGCAGAGAATCCTGTGAAAAGCGGGGAAGTTCCGCCAACCGGGAAGGTCGAAGAAGAATGGAGGGGCTCCGCATATCGAAAGATCGTCGAGCGGCTGCAGACACACGGAAACTGCCGTTTTAGAGAGGTCGCATCTTATGGTGACCCCAAGAGGTACCACGAACGGCTTTTCGGGTCGGGTCTCGTGCTCGTGGTAGCTCCCAAGTACCTTGAAGCGGATGACGTCCTCGCATTTTACGCGGAACTTCTCCCGGCCCCTACCGGCTTCTACGAGGACTGCATCGTACTTGCTGCCCCCCCGGAGAGCGCCTCCGTCTCCGGCGACCTCCTCCTGCACGAAACGACCCACGCCATCCTCCGTCGAGGGCAGGAGGAGGCGCCGCTCGCGATCGTGGACGACGAGTATCTCGCTTATTACCAGGGCAGCCTTTTCGGAGTCGGGAACCTTCTCGAATTGTTTGAACGAATCGTGTTCGACGGAAAGCGCACGACAGAGCCCCAAATCTCAGAAAAGGCCGCGCGTATCTGGCGAACCTTCAGGCGAAACCTGCAGCAGTTCCGCAGACAAAACCGGATGACACAGGAAGCCCTGGAACAGTTCCGGGAATGGTGCGGCGTGGATTTCGACCTGTACAGGATCAGGCGGCACTATCTCGATCTAGGCGTAGACCCGAAGTGGATGCCCATGGATTCGGCAGCGGGAAATTGAAAACATCCCTGGAGCCGCCTCGAGACTTCCGAACCTCTGCCAATGTTTTAATCGAAGGGTTTATCCGCTTCAGGCAGTAAAGGTATGAAAGCATTGTCATCCATACTGAACGGTCCAGAATAGCGGACGCTGATGCGGCGATCAGCAAAGAGCCATTGCCCATCGATTTTATGTAGCTCATCATTATAATTAGCCAGAATAATCATCGCTCCACCACCGGAAAAATGGAGTATTTCTTGGACCTGCGAACGTACTTTGGCCATGTCCCCATTTATGGATATCAAAGGTGAACTTGCCAGGTGCAGAATGAAGTCCGTACCCGCAACTGAATTGGAATAAGTTTCCACGATAGTCTTTTTCCCACGATATTCATTGCCGAGCAAGAGCCAGTATGCATCGTCGCTCCAACAGGACCCGAAGGTTTCGGGGTCTTTTCGCGTGATTGCGTCGGAGTATCTGGCGTAGAGTTGTTGGATGTTCAGTGTGTCTTCAACAGTTGTCAGGTCCATTTCTTCTTCTCCTTCTGAGTTGATAATTCTGAAATACATCCTTTCAGTTCAGTTAACAGACATCCGTTGCAGAAGAGATATAGATCTTCTTTGTGATGAGAGCAGTATACTGAGGAAGGCAATGCTCCGTCAAAGCAAGAAACCACTGCCCCTTGAATCACTGGGGCCTTCGGTGGAGAATGGAAGATCGCACGGCTTCTCGCCCCACACAAACCCAGAGGGGGATTCCTCATGGCCAACGTCCGCATCTCGGCTGT
>JAQYVQ010000317.1 GCA_030145435.1 Syntrophobacteria bacterium
GCCGACTGGCGCACGAGGGGTCCAGCCGGTCCCCTACTTCTATTGATTCAAACGGAACCGTTTGGGGAAATCGTTGGTCTCAAGCCAAATCCGGGTATCGTCCCCGGAGCCGGGCAAATACACCCCGATCACATCGGAAAAATCCCGAGGGGTCAGGTGGGTGCTGGTGCACACTTGGCGGGTAAATTGCTTAAACGTTTGTTTTCCCATTTTGGTCCGGAGATAATTCAGAAACAGCCTGACCCTGTCGCTGAGGACGGATTTATCCTTGTATGTACCGATCTCATCGAAGGATATGGAAAGGATGGGCTTTTCCGGCGGCAGGAGCCGCCCTCGATGGGTTTTTCCCGTCTCCCTCTTCTCCAAGTAGGAGTTTTCGATCCGCTGCATATACTCTTGATACCACGCCTCTCCCACCATCTCCGCCAGGATGTGGAGATGGAAGTAACTGGGGAAGCCCTCAACGAACAGGGCCGCCAGCTGGCTATTCTGGCCGACCTTGGGTGAGACAAAGGAATGCACCAGTTCATGGGAGACCAACTCCTCCATGTACGTATCCCCGTCCGTCGAGCTGAATCTTCGCCATTGGCCGGAGGTGAAGCCGATCATGTTGCCACTGCTGATGCCGCTGGCAAAGTTGGGCAATTCCGCCACATGGGTCTGCGACGTGGTGTCCGCCTGCTTAAAATGATCCGCAAAATAGGCCAGCAGCTGTTCAACGAATTTCCGGATATCCTCGGCAGCCTTCATGGAGGCGGGATGATCCAGGTGATAGAGGAAGATTCCTTTGCTTTCGGCGACCCGAAAGGGACGCACCGTCATCTGGGCTTCCCCGAAACCGATTTGTTCGGCTCGCCATTGGGAAACCCTCTTGCCACCCATGACTGTTTCCGACAGCCGCCGCCCCGTGAACACCGCCCTGAATTTCCTATCGGTCTCTACTCTCACCCGCTTGAAATCAACCGGATGGGAGTCGTCATCCGACGTCAACAAAACAGGAAACCACATCGAGTCCCGGCCGCGGAGATAGGCCCCTTCGCCGTCGATCCTCATATAGTTGGATGCGAACCTGGCCACGGAAGGATTGAATACTCCCCCATAGACAAAAACAAACCGGTGCACCCCCTTCAGTCCCTTGAGTTGCACCGCTATTTTATTGGCGATGCCAGAGTAGCTTCTGCGGTAGAATACCGGTTCCTGTGAGAACTGCAGCTTCTTGGAGCCCAGTGTAACCTCGTGTACCCGTAGCTCGCCGTGTAGGTAGAAGTCCAATGAGCTGCAAGCCAACTCGCCCAGATCCACTTCCATCACCGCTTTGCCCCTCATGTGGGGATAGTTCTTGATACTGTCTTCTTTGTTCCAAGAGGGCCTCTCCCCCTTCAACACTTCAATCAGGCCGGCGAAGTCCATGCGCGCCTCGGGGAAGAAACCCACCTCCAGATCATACGACGATAGCTGTGGGTGCGTTGACTCGCCGCGTGCACCCGCAACCGGGGGACACGAAAGAACCAGACACATGATCGTACCCGGCATCATATAGAGCTTCATGAGTCCCCCCTGAGGCTAGGCGGCATAGGCGGGTTAATAAGCCACTGCGGCAGAGTATCCGACCTGGGCCAGTTCAGGTCAAACAGCGCCGCGTAGACTTCTTGGTCGTCGGACCTGCGAGCCTCGACGACATGGCAGTGCTGTGCGCGCAACCTCCACAAATCGTCTTCGAGGAGGTGGGAGGCTCCCTCGGCTACCGGAGCCTCAGTCGCTCTCCCACCCCTCTCAGAACCGTACAAGCGGCTTTCCCACATACGGCTCCTCGGGTGGTCATTCAGTGGGCCTCCGCCCTACGACAGGGATTCAGGTCTTTGCGGATAGTCGGAACCGGCCACTGCACCCATGCGAGCGCATCTCGAAACGTGGCCCAGGTGTAGGCCCTACGTTGGCTCTTGCGGTTGAGCCACTTGAAGAGCTGGTTGCGGGTTTCTCGTCTCGTGTATGTCGCCGAAAAGACTGACCTTTGTGTTTGTTCCCCCTGATTTGGTACCTGCTCGTACCGAGGGGACGATCCATGTCACGATCTGCTGCGACACTGATGAATACTACGATCCCGGTGCAACTCGATGAAGCCTCGTTTCAACGATTTGTCTTGCCGTGCCTGTCGATGCCGAAGAGGGGACCCCGGTGCAAAATCGAGTACTGGAGGCTTTTCAACCTCATCCTCAAAGTGCTGTACACGGGTATGCTGTGGAAGATGCTCCCCATCGACAAGACTCCGGACGGCAAGGCGGAGATCCACTACACACGTATCTACAGGCACTTCGCTCGGTGGTCCGACGACGGCTCGCTGACAAAGTTCTTCGAGGCCTCGGTCAAACAGCTCCACGACGCCGGTCTTCTCGACCTCTCTGTGTTGCATGGCGACGGAACCAACACAGTGGCCAAGAAGGGCGGCGACGGCATTGGATATTCGGGACACAAGCATCAGACGGGTGAGAAGATCATGGCCATCGTCGAGAACAATGGATACGTCCTCGCCCCGCTCCCGGTGGCCCCGGTCAACACCAACGACTGCGTTCTGCTGCCGGATTGCCTGAGCTACCTGGCACAGACAGCACGGAACGTCGGGTTCTCGCTCAAGGGCTCCACCCTCAACCTTGATGGCGTGTTCGATTCCAAGAAGAACAGGAAGACCATCTTCAACCGTGGCATGGTGCCGAACATCCCTGAGAACAAGCGCAATCGAAAGCGGCCAAAGCCAGGGCCAAAGCGAATGTTCGACCCGGCCGTCCACGCCCTACGTCTAGCCGTGGAGCGCACTTTCGCGTGGGAGGATAAATTCAAGCGCTTGCTACTTCGGTTCGAGCGCATCCAATCACGCCACCTGAGCTTCAAGTTGATCGCCTATGCGTTGATAAACCTGCGCCGATTCTGCCC
>JAQYVQ010000345.1 GCA_030145435.1 Syntrophobacteria bacterium
TGAGCCGTGAGCCAAGGAAGGCGCTTCTTTCCGGGGAGGTGGGCTACCTGATTGCGGGCATCAAGACCGTGAGCGACACGAGGGTTGGGGACACCGTTACCCTCGAGACGAATCCCGCACCGGCCCCATTGCCCGGCTTCAAGGACGTGAAGCCCGTGGTCTTCTCCTCCGTCTACCCGGTCGCGTCGGATGATTACCCGGGCCTTTCCGAGTCATTGGAAAAATACATGCTCAATGACGCATCGCTCGTCTATCAGAAGGACTCCTCTACAGCCCTGGGCCAGGGGTTCCGATGCGGGTTCCTCGGGCTCCTGCACCTGGAGATCGTGCAGGAAAGACTCGAGAGGGAGTACAATCAGTCGATCATCATGACGATTCCGAGCGTCCAGTACCGCTTTTTACTCAAGAATGGAAGTACGGTCGAGGTGGACAACCCGCAGTATTACCCCGACCCGATGATGATCGAAAAGGCGGAAGAGCCGTTCGTGAAGGCGAGCATCCTGATCCCGGAGCGTTACATGGGTGCGATCATGAACCTCTGCCTGGAGCGCCGAGGGGAGAACCCCCAGTATGCCTACCCCACGCCCGGCAGGATCGAGGTTACGTGCAACATTCCTCTGGCAGAGGTGATCTACGAGTTCTACGACAAGCTTAAGACGGTCACGCAGGGATACGGCTCTTTCGATTACGACCTGGCCGGGTACCGGATAAGCGACCTGATCAAGCTGGACATCCTCGTCAACGGGGAGAAGATCGACGCCTTTTCCATGATGATTCACCGCGAGCGCGCCAGGCCCCGGGCCCTGCACATCTGCAATCGGCTCAAGGACGAGATCCCCCGGCACATGTTCAAGATCGCGATCCAGGGAGCCATCGGGGGTACCATCATCGCTCGCTCCACGATTCCCGCCTTCCGGAAGGACGTGACGGCCAAGTGTTATGGCGGTGACATTTCGCGAAAGCGGAAGCTCCTGGAGAAACAGAAGAAGGGCAAGAAACGCATGAAGATGGTCGGCTCCATCGAGATTCCGCAGAAGGCCTTTGTGAGCGTTTTTCAGTCCGAGGAGAAATGAACCCGCGATGAAGACAAGAGCAGACGATCCCGCAGGGCTCTACGTTCACGTCCCCTTCTGCCGGCAGAAATGCCGGTACTGCGATTTCTATTCGATCCCCTATACTTCTCTGAAACCGTCCACCTCCCTGGTCACCGAATGGCTTCACGCCCTCGATCAGGAAGCCATGCTGTACAAGGACCGGTTTGCCTTCTTCGACACCCTGTACCTGGGCGGCGGCACCCCGACGCTGCTCGCCACGGACGAACCGGCACGCCTTGTGGAGATTCTTCAAAGGCATTTCGCTTTCTGCCCGGACGCGGAGATCTCCCTGGAGGCGAACCCGAATGACGTGACCCTGGAGAAACTGCACCTTTTCAGGGAGCTTGGTTTCAACAGGATCAGCCTCGGCGTGCAGTCCATGGACGACAGGGAACTCGCCTTCCTCGGCCGAACGCATTCGGCGCGCCAGGCGGCCCGTGTCATGGAGCGGATCCGGGCGAGTGGGTTTCCCGGTTTCGGGGTCGACCTCATCTACGGCCTCCCGCGCCAGACCGAGGCGGAATGGAGGAGGACCCTCCAGGAAACGCTCGCCTTTTCGCCGAATCACATTTCCTGCTACCAACTTACCGTGAGCCGGGGAACGCCCCTGTGGGAAATGCAGGAGGCCGGCCTCTTCGAGCCCCCGGACGAGGAGCAGGAGAGGGCCCTCTTCCTGACCGCCTCGGAGGTCCTGGAAGGGCAGGGGTTTGTCCACTACGAAGTGTCGAATTTCGCCAGTGGAACAGCCCACTTTTGCCGTCACAACGTGAAGTACTGGGAACGGGCCCCCTATCTGGGCCTGGGGCCTTCGGCCCACTCGTTCCAGGGGGACACGAGGTGGTGGAACCACCGTTCGGTCAGGAAATACTGCGGGGACCTGAATCGGGGCAGAAGGCCGGTGCAGGGATCCGAGCGTCTCTCAGAAGAACAGGTGTCCCTGGAGAGGCTGTCCCTGCAACTGAGAACGAAGGCCGGAACCGCGATTCGGGATCTGAGCGATTATGAAAAGGCCGACCGGGTGCTTCCCGGGTTGCTGGAGGCCGGTCTCCTGGAAGTGATCGGCGAAAGGGCTGTCCCCACCCGCGAGGGCTTCCTCGTGGCAGACCGCCTTCCCCTGCTGTTCTTCTAGACCCGCTTCCTGAGGACTACGGACAGCGCGGATCGTCCTGCTGGGCCGCTTCGATGAAAGCATCATCTATGAAGGACGGCAGTGGATCGCAGCCGTGCGTGTCACTGCAGATCAGGTCCCATTGCGGGGCAGCCTTGTTGTGGCATTCGAAACAATTTCCACCTAAGGGGTTTACGGTCTGCGCCGCCCCACGCGTCTGAATCACCGTGCCCGACGCACTCACGAGCAGGAAGAAGAACTCCCAATCGTTGGTCGTGGGATTCCAGCCGGGTGCACGCTTGACCATGGCCTCGGCCGGGAAGAGTTGTATAATGGTCCCCGGAGGAAATGTGCCTCCGATGGGCGAGTTCGCGACCGCCAGGGCCTCTGCCAAATGGCCCCTCTTGTTGGTGAGGTAATACACGTTCACCTTCGTCCAGTTCAGGATACACTCGAAGTCATCGGCGGTCATGTTCAGGTCATCCGGGTCGCACTTGGGCTCGTTCGCATTGTCCGTCAGGCCGTTACAGTCGTTGTCGATACCGTCATCACAGGTGGCGTCCCCAAAGGGCCCTTCCCCTGCCCTCGGGTTCACGTCGGGATCGCTGTCATTGCAGTCCAAGCCGGGAAAGGTACAGCCAGAGGACGCCGGGTCTCCGAATCCATCCCCGTCACCGTCAATACACTCGGGCGGGGCCCACGTCTGTTGGCCAAGGAGAAACATGGAGGACAGGGCAACGATTCCGATCCAAACAAGAATGATTTTCCGGCCGAACATTAATGTGTACTCCTTAGGAAGGATTCGTTAGGGGAAAAGCGACTGCATACACCCGATACACGACTTAGATGCTCCGTAGGTCAAAATCGATTCGTGAGTGTTCCGCGTCTCCGTATGACTTCGAGATGCTCAACCGTCTGGGCGGTCGGAGAGGCGGGGTGGAACTTGGCCGGGAAACATGATAGACAGAATGGGGTACCAACCCACAAAGCCCCTGTTTCAGCTCATTTTTGATGACCCATGCGGAGGGAGGAAAACGAATGGCACTGATCTACGAAAAGAAGGAAGGGATTGCTTATCTGACGCTCAATCGGCCCGAGGCCCGGAACGCCCTCGATCCGGAGACGGTCCTCGAATTGACGACGGCGTGGAAGGACTACCGGGACGACAAGGATATGCGCTGCGCCATCATCACCGGCGCCGGGGACAAGGCGTTTTGTTCCGGAGCAGACCTCGGGAAGCTGATTCCCCTGTTTACGGGCGCGAAGAAGCCGGAGACCGAGGCGGAGAAGGCGGTTGCGCAAGACGCGGGGCTTGCCGGCCAGGCGCTGCTCAAGGACTTCGAACTTTACAAGCCCGTCATCGCGGCCATCAACGGCCATGCCATCGCCGGGGGTATGGAGATGCTCTATTCCACCGACCTCCGTATCGCTGCCGAGGGCGTGAAGCTCGGTCTGCAGGAGGTCAAGTGGGCGATCTTCCCGATGACCGGCTCCAGCGTCAAGCTGCCTCGTCAACTTCCTTATGCCAGGGCCATGGAACTCCTGCTCACCGGCGAGCTCATGGACGCGCAAGAGGCCTATGAACTCGGCTTCCTGAATCGGGTCGTACCGAGGGGACAGGTGATGGAGGAGGCCGAAAGATTCGCCCGCATCATCGCGGACAACGGCCCCCTGGCGGTTACGGCCATCAAGAAAGCGGTGCTCCAGAACATCGGCCTCACGATCGCGGAGGGGCTCGCCAAGGAGGCGGAGATCGCCGCACCGGTGTTCATGACCAAGGATGCCCAGGAAGGCCCCCGGGCATTCAAAGAGAAGAGAAAGCCCCAGTACAAGGGGGAATAGACCCTGCTGTGGATCAAGGACGGCGCATGCCTCGAAAGACGTTCCTGTGAGCTTCGGCGTGATGTCGCCCCAGGCGTTTTGATGGGACCGCGGGTTTGCCCATGGGGCTCCATGGGCATCGTCAGATGGAGGGTTTATCGGAGGGCCCGCCGGGTGGAGTCGCGAGGGGCTTGACAAAGGCCTCAGGAAGTTGGAAGCTTACCTTAAAAGACGGATGTGTAGCCCCCTAATATGAAGAATTGAGGTTCTACCGCTCAGATGCAGGTTGTTTGAGCGGTTTTTTTGTTGTTCAAGAAAACGGTGTTTCACCAACCAGGAGTGAACAGTAAGGGGGTCTCAGAACATGGAGAAGGAAACGGGCGTCGTGAAGTGGTTCAACGAGCGAAAAGGGTTCGGCTTCATCGTGCGTGATTCCGGGGACGGCGACATCTTTGTGCATCACTCGGCCATCGAGGGTGAAGGGTTCAAGACGCTGAATGAAGGCGACCGTGTGGAGTACGTCGTCACTCAGGGACAGAAGGGGCCGGCCGCCGGGGAAGTGAAAAAGCTGTAGGTCGACCTTTTTCGTACTTGCCGAGAGCCTGTGGTTGTTCTTGCCTGTTGTGCTGGATGAGGCAATCCCTCAAGCATCAACCACTCCTTTCTGGGTGTTTGGGGGGGGAATCAGTTGGCCTGTGATGATTCTGGCCGGAGAGCGGCCCCTGCTGCGGCCGTGCCGACCGGGGGAAATCGGTACACGCTAAGAGAAGAAATCGCCAACAGCGTCACCCACGGTATCGGCGCTGGGCTCAGCATTGCGGCGCTTTCCATCCTCGTGACCTTTGCCGGGCTCTTCGGTGACGCCTGGCGGGTGGTCAGCTTCAGCATCTATGGGGCCACGCTGATCCTGCTTTATCTCGCCTCCACCTTCTACCACAGCTTTCAATCTCCGCGCTTGAAAGAGATCTTCCGGGTTCTGGACCATTCCGCGATCTTTCTCCTCATTGCCGGGACGTACACACCCTTTACGCTCGTGAACCTGAGGGGTGAGTGGGGTTGGACGCTCTTCGGCCTTATCTGGGGCTTGGCGATCTGCGGGATCCTTCTTGAAGTATTCTTCATCGACCGCTTCAAAGCGCTTTCCATGGCGATCTACGTCGGGATGGGGTGGATGGTGATCATTGCCTTCAAGCCCCTGTTGTCCGCGGTCCCTGTGGGCGGCATGATCTGGCTGGGAATCGGGGGACTCACGTACACGCTCGGCGTGATCTTCTACCTCAGCAAGGGAATCCCCTTCAACCACGCGATCTGGCACTTGTTCGTCCTGGGAGGCAGTGTGTGCCATTTCTTCTGCATCCTGTTCTACGTCCTGCCGGTGAGCAACGTATAGAGAGTCAGGCCCTTCGGCAATCTCGACAAGCTGGAATTCATCTCCTCCAACTGGGGCGTCATGTTCAAGTTCTACTAGGAGGTGATGAAGGGTTACTTGAAGAACTTGCCGAAGACATTGACCAGGGTGTCGATGAGGTCGATTTCGGAACCGGAGGGGGAAGGCGAAAGGGGGCCGTCGAAGGTGCCCATGGATCCGGCTTTACGGTAGGCGTGCAATCGCTCTTGCCTTTCTTTTTCCTCTTCTCTTCTCTGCCTGACGCTTTCGTGCAGGAGCCGGCCGCCCGCCTTCTTCCAGTCCAGGAGTCGTTTCAACTCCCCGTTGTCGAGCCAGACTCCGTGCGTCTTGCACTCGTCGACGATGACGCCGCTTCGGAAGGCGAAGTTGGACCGGTGCATCAACTGTCTGCAGACCGGGCACTTGCGGTAGACGATCTTGTTTTGTGCCTCAGGCTGTTCCCGGACGAGGGCGTCGATCCTTTTCCGGTTGATGGAGAAGACGTTCGAGACGCTCTTGTCCATCAGGCCCTCCAGTTCTCCCGGGTCGAAAAACAGGCCCAGGCAGCTGTCGCACCGCTCGATGTAGAACTTCCCCTCGACCTCGAGGTCGAGGGTTTGAAGAGGGATGTCGCAGTCGGGGCAGATACGGCTGGATTCGGGCTTGTTTACCGTGAATTCATGGATGCCCTTCAGGTCGACGTCGTTCTGAGAACCGCAGTACTCGCAGACCCCGATGTTGGGTGGCAGGGGAGCTGAGCAGGTATTGCATCTGGCCATCTGGCGGGTCCTTCCGGGAAGGCGATCCCTACATCCTGCTCAGGATCTCTTTCTTCTTGGCCGTGTATTCCTCTTCCGTGATCAGTCCCGTTTCGCGCATCTCTTTGAGGTGCCGCAGGGTTGTGAGGGGGTCCGTTGCCTGGAGGCTCTCTGTCCCGGACGGTTGGGGTTTTGTGGGGTCTCCCATGGCCCCGGACATCATCTGTCCGAATCCCATGCCGGCGCCCACACCCATGCCGATGCCGGCCGCGCCACCTTCGTTTCGAGCCGCCTCGCGCATGGCCTCGAGCTGCTGAATTTCGGCATAGTTCAGTCCGGCGGCCGAAGCGGCCCTGGCTTCCGCCGTGACATCGGCGATCCGGTTGATCCGGTCTATGGAGTCTTCGTCAAAGGCAGTGCCCTCGATCCGGAAATCCGTGATTTCGAAGCCCAACTTCTCGAATTCCGGGACCAGCTTCTGTGCCATGTCTGTGGCGATTTCTTCCCTGTGCGCATCGATCTCGGCATATGAGAACTTCGCTTCCGCCAGATAGTCGGACAGGGGCTGGATCAGGCGGGTGTTCATGACGGCACGAAAATCTTCGACCCAGTAGGAGCTGCCCCCGCCGACCACGTTCACGAAGAAGCCGTGCGGGTCCGTGATCCGGAAGCTGTAGTTTCCGTATGCGCTCAAGCCCACGGGAAAGCTGTACTTGGGATCGTCGTACTTGATGAGACTCGTGGTTCCCCACTTCTGGTCGAGGATTTTTGTCCTCCGGAAGAAGTAGATGCCCACCTTGTGCTCGCTCTGGAAGAACTGCATGAACTTCTTCACCGTGGTCCAGAAAGGGACGTTATCCGTCTGGAGGTTGATGAGGCACTCCTGGGTGAGAACGGATTTCACCTGGCCCTCGTACACGAAGATGCATCCCTGTCCCGGGCCCACGATCAGCTTGGAGGCGTTCTTGATCTCGTCGCCGCTATCAGACCACTGGTGAAACAGGGCGTTCGTTCCCGGATCCTTCCACTCGATCACGGACCGGAGCTGGCGTCGAATATTGTCAATCAGATTCATGGGTTCCTCCCAGGTTCACAAAGGTTCTCCCTTCTTTTCGAACCGTTCCGCGCATTTCTTTAGGCCCCGCAGTCGAGCCCCGACAGAATGTGAATATTTCAGAGAACCCCCTGTCGACGTTGAACCTATTCAGATCAAATGTTTAGCAAGATCGAAAAGTTGCCCGCTATCCCTATTGAGCAACCTTTGATACAAGAAGGGGACCGGCTGGTAATGAATAGTTCTGCTAGACATGATCTGTAAACGGGCCAATTTCAGGTGCCTTATTGTAGAACATCAGGCACATAGCTTGGTCCGACCCTATTCATTTTCCGATAGTCTCGGTGTTATGTATGGTACTTTCTTGGTGACGGAATAGCGCTTGGACAGTAGGGGGGGGAACGATGGGTAGAGAAAAGAAGAAGAAAGGATCAAAAGCGGCTGATCCGACACTGCCAAAATGTGCTTTGTGTGGGAGGCGGATCACAGTACGGAAGGTAGAGGATAGGCTCTATCACTGTTCCCACTGCCAGAAAATGTTTCAAGTCTGAACGTCAGGCCGTAGGCCGATTGTCTATGCGACCGTGATCTCCTCCGCAAGATAGACGTCCTGGATCGTGTTGAGGATCTCGATTCCTTCCTTCATCGGTTTCTGAAAGGCCTTGCGTCCGGAGATGAGCCCCATGCCGCCGGCGCGCTTGTTGATGACGGCGGTTTTTGCCGCCTGTTGCAGGTCGTTCTTTCCTGAGGCGCCGCCCGAGTTGATCAGGCCGGCACGCCCCATGTAGCAGTTGGCGACCTGGTAGCGGGTCAGATCGATGGGGTGGTCGGAGGTGAGCTTGCTGTAAACTGCCTTGTGTGTCTTGCCGAACTTGACCGCCGTGTATCCACCGTTGTTTTCGGGCAGCTTCTGTTTGATGATGTCCGCCTGGATCGTTACGCCCAGGTGGTTTGCCTGTCCCGTCAGGTCGGCGGCGACGTGATAGTCTTTGTCCTGCTTGAAGGCGTCGTTCCGCAGGTAGCACCAGAGGATGGTCGCCATGCCGAGTTGATGGGCACGGGCAAAGGCCTCTGAGATCTCCTCGATTTGCCTGCGGGAATCCTCCGAACCGAAATAGATGGTGGCTCCGACAGCCGCGCAGCCCATGTCGAAGGCCTGTTCCACGGATGCGAAGAGCCTCTG
>JAQYVQ010000410.1 GCA_030145435.1 Syntrophobacteria bacterium
GATGGGCGAATTGCAGTACGGAGAGTCCGAACTACACGGGCATTTGTTGCCGTCCCTGCAAGGAGCGGGAAAGAGGCAGGATGTGGGACTGCCGGAGAGTCGGCGCTGAGAGAGAGGGTCTCGGCGGATCGTCCGCAGGACAACTTCCCGCCGGGGAGGCAACCATCACCGGAATCGTGACCAAGGAAGGCGTCCTTCAGGCCGACCAGGGGCACGAATATGCGGTCGCCGGTGCCCGGGCCGTCGAACTCCAGCACAACATGGGGAAAAAGATCGAGGTCAAAGGCACGGTTCAGGAGGCGGAGGGGAAGGTCACGATCGACGTGGATGCGTACGAGTTGATGGGGTATGGAGCCGCCGTGTCCGTCGAGGCATCCGGTTCCTGCGCCAATTGGCTGAACTGCGACTCAAGGGCCCCAACGTTCACGGGCACGTGCTGCCGCCAATGCGGGGATGAGACCGGGGGAAAGCTCTGGGAGTGCAACGTGTTCTCTGTGGGTGAGCACTTTGACCTGGCCGAATGGTCAAAATAGCCCCCCCCGCAACACCGCCCAACCCCGAGGTGAAAGGGCAAAGGTCAAAGGTTCAAGGGGTGGTTCTTGATCCATCCCTTTGACCGTTGACCTGTCAGTGCATACCGCCACATATGCGCCAGTACGCGCACGCCCATGTCCGGAAACAGGTAGAAGGGAATCCTGTTCGCCTCGATCAACTGCTTGCAGGCCTCGACATCCTCCTTCCTCCCCAGGAGCGAGACAAAGACCGGCTTCGTACGTTTCTCCTGGATCAGATCGACCAGGGCCTTGTACTGTTCGCTCTCTTCGATCGCAAAGGAGATGAAGAAGATCGCATGAACGCCGTCGTCTTCCAGAAGGGCCTTGACGGTCTCGACCGAGATCTTTTCGAATCCGTGAACCATCATGTCCGGGAAGATGTCGATCGGGTTTCTCGACTTTGCCGGGGTGGCGATCACTTTTGCGAGCTTCTCTTGCGTATCGTCGGCAAACCGTGCGATGCGAAGGTCCTGTTGTATGGCCACATCGATGCTCATGATGGCCTGGGCGCCGCTGTAGGTGACCAGAGCGATCCGGTCCCCTTTGGGTAGGGGCATCCACTGAAAGCCCTTCAGGGTTCCGATGAGTTCGTCGATCCCGCCCATGCGCAAAACACCCGCCTGGCGCAACGCACCTCCCAGCACGGCATCGTCCACCGCCAGGCTGGCAGTGTGCGATGCGATGGCCCTCGCGCCCTCCTCGGTCCGTCCCCCCTTGAGGAGGAGAACCGGCTTTCGTTTCACCGTCTCCCGGGCTTCCTCCACAAAGCGCCGCCCATCTCGTATGTCCTCCAGGTACATCCCCACAATTCGCGTCTGCTCATCCTCCCTCAGGTAGGCAAGGGCATCGCACTCGTCCACGTCCACCTTGTTGCCGAGTCCCATCCCCTTGGAGATATGGAGCCCGTCCAGGGTACTCAAGTAGCGCAGCAGGGCCCCGACGAAGATCCCGGACTGGGCAACGAACCCGATCGATCCGGGGACGAGCATCCGGGAATCAGAGAAGTAGGACGTAGTCAGGCCCGTCTCCGTGTTCACGATCCCCAGGGTGTTCGGACCGAACCCCCTTATCCCGGTAGATCGCAGGGCAGCGCGGAGATCCTCCTGGTATTGCCTGCCCTGTTCCCCCGCCTCTGCAAAGCCTTCGGAACCGATGACAACCCCCTTGACCCCCCTCTTCGCACATGCCAGGACGGCATCGGCAACGAACTTTGGCGGTATCAACAAGAGGGCGAGATCTACTCGGAACGGGACCTCTTCTATGCTCTTGTACAACGGCTGTCCGTAGACCTCCCCCCCCTGCGGGTTCACGCCGGCCACCCGGCCCTTGAACCCTACATCCTGGAGCACCTTCAGGATCAAGGCCCCCGGCTTGTAGACATCACGGGACGCACCGATCACCGCAAGGTTCTCGGATTCGAGCACCTCTCGTACGGAATACATGTGGAAATTCTCTCCTCTCTTCTATCTCCTTGAGTACAAAAGGAAATCAACCCAGAAATGGACGTGCAGGCCCTGTCGGTTCCAGCTTCGCGGCGGACGTGACAACCGGAAGCGAGGTAACGAATATAGATTTTCCTCGGCAAAAACGCCAGAGCCGGTTGTTGAGTATCCGGCGGAACGTGCTATATTCGAATGTCTCATCTCCTGCTCGCCGAGGCGCAAGGACAACCCATCTATGAACCCACGGACCCACAAGAAACGCCTTCAAGCTTCGAGGCCTTGCCTCTCCAGATTCACCCCTTCGACAAATATCCGACCCGGATCAACTTCCAACGGAAAAGGAGACATGCCATGGGACTGAGGGAACTGAACGTAGACCTCACCAAAGACCACGTCGCCCTCTGGGATTCGACCAAGAAGTTCATGAAAGAGGTGTGGCGGCCCGCTGCTATCGAACTGGACAAGCTGCAGAATCCTGAGGACGTGATCGCGGAGGGATCTGTGTTGTGGGACGTGCTGCGACAGAGCTTCGAACTCGGCTACCACTGCATGTTCTTCCCGGAAGAATTCGGGGGCACGAACATGGATCCCCTGAGCGTGGCCCTGGTCGCCGAATTGCAGGGCTGGGCCGCACCCGACCTAGCAGTCAGCCTCGGTGTTTGCACCACGCCCTTCTTGTGGAACATGCTTTCGCCCCACGAGGAGATGCACGAACTCACGAGGAAATTCTGCGCGGACACCACGGGCGAGATGACCGGGTGTTGGGCCATCACCGAACCGGACCACGGGTCGGACTGGATCCTCTTCGATGCGGACGGGCCCCGAGACGCTTCGGTCGCACCTCAGGTGCGGGCCGTCCTGGACGGGGACCACTACGTGGTCAACGGCACGAAGGCGGCGTGGGTGAGCAACGGCACGATTGCGAAATACGCGGCCCTCTTCCTGTCCCTGGATCCCTCCATGGGCATGGAGGGCGGGGGGGTTGCCTGCGTTCCCCTCGACCTGCCGGGGGTCAGCCGCGGCAAGCCCCTGAACAAGATCGGACAGCGAGCCCTGAACCAGGGGGAAATCTACTTCGACAACGTGCGGATTCCGAAGAACATGATGATCGCGGCGGATCCGGTTACCTTCAAGCTTCTCGCCAACAGCCAGCTAGGCCTGGCAAACGGCTTCATGGGACTGATCTTTACGGGGTGCGCCCAGTCGGCCTTTGAGGAGGCCCTCGAGCATGCGCAGACGCGGATCCAGGGTGGCACGCCGATTTACGACCACCAGAACGTGAAGCTCAAGCTCTTCGACATGTTCGCTTCCATCGAGGCGGCCCGTTCCCTGGCCAGGCGTGTGGGTATGTACAATACGGTACAGGCAAACAACATGCAGCCCGTGGCTGTCCACTACGCCATGGCCTCCAAGGTCATGGCCACGGAGACTGCGTTCAATGTCGCCAACCAGGCCGTACAAATCTTCGGCGGCAACGGGCTCTCGAAGGAGTACCTGATCGAGAAGATCTTCCGGGATGCCCGGGCAGGCATGATCGAGGACGGCTCGAACGATGTGCTGGCCCTGGACGCCGTGGACAGGATCCGAAGGGGCCGTACCCAGTGGGTCGTTCAGGAAGGGCTGGCTCAGCCCGGCGCGGCTGCTGCGGCCGAGACCGGGATGACCTGGGAGGACCTGGAGCCGATCATGCGGCCGGAGCAGGGGACCGTCCACATGGGCAAGATGAAGGTGGACCCGGACAAGTGCACGCAGTGCGGGCTCTGCCTGCTGAACTGCCCTTTCCGGGCATGGGAGACGGACGAGAAGGAAGTGCCGAGGATGAAGGAAGAGTACGAGTGCTTCAGCTGCTACAACTGCATGGTGGTCTGCCCGGTGGACGCCATCTCGATCGTGGAGCCCTACCACGTGGATTCGGGCTTCTACAAGACCGAACCCCACCCGTTGCCTAACAAGATGCCTTACGAGCCAAAGGACGCCGACGGCAAACCTGCCGAGTGGAACTATGCCGAGAAGCTCATGTACGAGCGGAGGAGCGTGCGGAACTTCAAGCCGGACCCGGTGCCCGAGCCGCTGATCCGCCGAGTCCTCGAAGCGGGCCGGTTCGCGCCGAGCGGCGGGAACTGCCAGCCCTGGCAGTTTGTCGTGGTCACGGACAAGGCGGTGATCGAGGAGTTGAACGGGGCCTGCTACGGCGTTTTGAGCATGCTCCACACGACCTACATGAACGATCAGATGGTCAAGGGCCTCGTACCGATCTACGCGCAGGATCCGAACCCCGGGTTCTTCGACCCTCGCGTGATCATCGGCGGCATGGGGAGCATCACGAAGAAGAATTCCCCCACGTTCCTGGACGCGCCGGTGGTGATCCTGATGGCCTGTGACGAGCGGGCCATCGGCGGGCCGCACATCGCGGCAGGCATCGCAGGCCAGAACATGAACCTGGCCGCCATGTCCCTGGGCCTCGGCTTCTGCTGGATCGGTTTCAG
>JAQYVQ010000482.1 GCA_030145435.1 Syntrophobacteria bacterium
CCGGTGGAGGTGTCCTGGTCACCGATAGAGCCGAAGCAGGGGGAAGTCCTGCACCTGTGGGTGAACGCGCCGGAAGGGATGTACGTGGAAAAGGGAGAGATGCTGTCGAGACCGATTCACTTCTCCCCGTCGTCCGGGAGATCCGGCAGGTGGGATGCCCTGTTCGGGATCGACGTGGGGCAGGAACCGGGCGCGTACGAGGTGAGCGTCCGACTTGCGGCCGTGGAGGGGCCTGCCAAACAAGAGGTGACCTCTGCAATCCGTATCTTGGCCCAAACCTTCGGAGAGGAACGTTTCACTGTCCCGGATGATTCCAAGGTCCACCTCAGCCCGGAAAGCCTCGCAAGAGTGAAGAAGGAAAATGTGCAGATCGCTTCGCTCTGGCCCACCGAGACGCCGGAGAGGCTGTGGGAAGGCCCCTTTCTGATCCCTGTGGAGGGGAGGTCGGGGAGCCGCTTCGGGTTGAGGCGGTGGATCAACGGAGAACGCAAGAACTCGCACACCGGCATGGACATCAAGTCGCCGGAGGGGCAGCCGGTCAAGGCGGCAAACAGCGGCCGGGTGGCTCTCGTGGGCGACTTCTTTTTCGCCGGCAGGGCCGTGTTTCTCGACCACGGGCAGGGCGTCTACACCATGTATTTTCATCTCTCGAAGATCGACGTCGAGGAAGGCCAGAAGGTGTCCAAAGGGGAAGTGCTCGGCCTGGTGGGTATGACCGGCCGTGCGACAGGTCCCCATCTTCATTGGGGAGTACGGCTGGGGGGGGCTCGCGTGGACCCGGCGTCTCTCGTGGACCGGACGGGCGGGAACGAGACAGAGGATGCGACATGACGGGCTGTTGCCCGTCCAAACTGCGCTCCGGAGTTCGGGGACAGGCACCGATCTCTGTGTATTGATGGCGGCCGCCTGAAGGAGATCGGTGCCTGTCCCCAAACTCGGTTGAAAAGACGCTTCACCTCATCGTCGAGGCGTGCTATTAGGGGAGAATGATGAAGAAAGAAGGAAAAGGCGGACGCAAGAAGCCGGAGTCTTTCGAGGATGCTCTCAAGCGGCTGGAGGAGATCGTCCAGCGGATGGAGAGCGGGGATCTGGCGTTGGAGGACTCGCTCGGACTCTTCGAAGAAGGGGTCCGGCTCACGCGCGTGTGTTCCCAGAGGCTCGATGAGGCGGAGAAGAAGATCGATCTCCTCACACGAGACGAAAAGGGAGGGGTCAAGGCCGAACCGGCAGGCCCGGACCTTTTCGAGCAGAAGATAAGCGATGCCGAAGGGGAAGGAGAGATTGGATAAGCGCTTGGTCGCCTCCGGCCTGGTAGCAACCCGGGAGAGAGCCCGTGCCCTCATCCTTGAAGGGCGGGTGGAGGTGGCGGGCAGGAGGCGCGACAAGCCGGGCGCGTGGGTAGGGCCCGAAGAGCCGGTCGCCCTGAGCCAGCCGGACCACCCCTATGTGAGCAGGGGAGGCGTCAAGCTGGAAGGCGCCCTTCGTGCGTTCGATGTAAGCCCGGAAGGCAGGGTGGCCCTGGATGTGGGGGCATCCACCGGAGGGTTCACCCACTGTCTGCTCCTCCACGGCGCACACAAGGTGTTCGCAGTGGACGTTGGCTACGGACAGTTTGCCTGGAGCCTGCGAAACGATTCACGCGTCGTTCTGTTCGAGAGGACGAACATCCGTTCCCTGTCCACAAAAATGGTTCCGGAAGCGATCGAGTTGGCGGTCATGGACGTCTCGTTCATTTCTTTGAAGAAGGTCATCCCCTGCGTGATCCCGGTCCTTGCCCGGGAAGGGGAAATGATCTGTCTCGTCAAGCCGCAGTTCGAGGCAGGCAAGGGCAAGGTCGGAAAGGGGGGCGTGGTAAGGGATGAGGAGCAGATTCAGGAGATTCTGAAAGACATGAGGACCTTCGTAGAGGACCAGCGTCTGGTATTCTGCGGCATTCGCGAGTCAGTCCTGAAGGGTCCGAAAGGAAATCGTGAATTTTTTTTGTACGCCCGGCAATCATGAGTGAAGACTTCTCCAAGGTCCTCTTTGTTGCCTCCGAGGCCGTTCCCTTCTCGAAGACCGGCGGTCTGGCCGACGTGGCCGGTGCGCTGCCAAGGGCACTGAAGCGACAGGGATGTGACGTCAGGGTCGTTCTGCCCTTCTACCGCTCCACGAGGGAGACCGGCATCCCCTTCGAGCCCTGCCTGGAGAACCTGCCCGTTGAAATCGCAGGAGAGGCCTTGCCTGCGACTGTATTGCGAGCGGACCTGGGGGACGGCGTTCCCTGTTACTTCGTCCAGCGGGATGATCTATACGATCGGAGCCATCTGTACGGGACGCCGGACGGGGACTACCCGGACAACGCCCTTCGGTTTACCTACTTCTGCAAGGCGGCCTTCTCCCTGTGCGAGGCCCTTTGCTTCGCCCCGGATGTGCTGCACTGTCACGACTGGCAGACGGCCCTGGTTCCGGCTTACTTGCGGCACATCTACGGTCCGGCCTCCGGGCTGTTTCGGAAGACCCGGTCTCTGTTGACTCTTCACAACATCGCCTACCAGGGGGTGTTTCCACCCAGTGAGTTTCCCTGGACCGGGCTGCCGGACACGTTCTTTTCGGTGGGGGGGATCGAGTTCTGGGGCAAGATGAATTTCCTGAAGGGAGGACTCCTCTCGGCCCATGTCCTGAACACCGTGAGCCCGAGCTACAGCCGGGAGATCCTGACCGAGGAGATGGGCTATGGGCTGGAAGGGGTGTTGGCTGAGCGTGAGCAGGACCTCTACGGCATCCTGAACGGGGCGGATTATGACGAATGGGACCCCGGACAGGACCCCCACTTGCCTTGCCCGTACGGCCCGGACACCCTCGAGGGAAAACAGGCCTGCAAGGCGGCCTTGCTCGAGGAAATGGGAAGCGGGGCGGAGCAGGGGCGGGGGCCCCTCATCGGGATGATCGCCCGGCTCACTTCCCAGAAGGGCGTGGACCTGCTTCTGGAGGGACTTCCCGAAATGATGGCCATGGGGGCTTCCTTCATCCTGTTGGGGGACGGGGAGGAACGCTACAGGGTCCCGCTCGAGGCTCTTTCCGGCGAATTTCCCGGACGATTCATGTTCCGGTACGGCTTTGACACCCCCCTCGCACACAGGATCCAGGCGGGGATCGATTTCCTCCTCATGCCTTCCCACTACGAGCCGTGCGGCCTCAACCAGATTTACAGCATGCGGTACGGGTCTATCCCGGTGGTAAGGGCGACCGGGGGGTTGAAGGATACGGTCGAGGAGTTCTCTCCCTCCACGTTGGAGGGGACCGGCTTTCTGTTCGAACCCTATGAATCCGCAGCCATGCTCCGGTCGGTTGAGAAGGCGTTACGCCTGTACCCGGACCGGAAGCTTGTCGATCGCCTTCGAACGAATTGCATGGAACAGTCTTTCTCGTGGGACCGGGCCGCGGAGGCCTACCTCGGGCTGTATGAGAAGCTGGGCAATTCACCCCCCCCGGGTCCGAAAAAAGTGTGAAGAATTCATCAAGGGAAGCAGGGAGCGAAGAATTCTCTGGGTACCCTGCATCTTATATGGTTATATGGAGTTGAAATCTTAAAGGAGCCGCCTGATGAAATGGCATACGGTAACGGTCATCCCCTCCCTGCCGGAGAAGTTGAAGCCCCTGCAAGGGCTTGCACGAAACCTCTGGTACACGTGGAACCCGGAAGTGATCGATCTTTGGCGAAGGCTGGACAGGGATCTCTGGGAGAATTGTCACCACAATCCCGTTCGCATGCTCAGCAGCATGTCTCAGCAGCAGTTGGAAGAGGCCGGCAGGAACGAGAGCTTCCTGCTCCACATGGACCGGGTACTGGAGGCCCTGGACCAGTACATGAATGTGAAGACACCCTACAGTTTCCACCTCGACAAGGGCCTGGAACCGGGCTTTCTGGTTGCCTATTTGTCGATGGAGGTCGGGATGACCGAGGCCCTCCCGATCTATTCCGGAGGGTTGGGCGTGCTGTCGGGCGATCATCTCAAATCAGCGAGCAACCTGAACCTTCCCCTGGTCGGTGTGAGCCTGCTCTACAAGCAGGGCTATTTCGGTCAGTACCTGAACGAAGAGGGATGGCAGCAGGAATACTATGCTGTGAACGACTTCGAGAACATGCCTGTCCGGCAGGAGATGGACGCCGAGGGAAATCCCGTCGAGTTTACCCTCGCCATACAGGATCGCACGGTCCGGGTGAACATCTACGGGGTGGAGGTGGGTCGCATTAGGCTCTTCCTGCTCAATACGAACCTGCCGGAGAACGCTCCGGAGGACCGTGAAATCACGTCGCAACTCTACGGCGGCGACCAGGACATGCGCTTCCGGCAGGAAATCCTCCTCGGTGTGGGTGGGGTCCACGCCCTCGAGGCTCTCGGGTTGGAACCCACGGTTTTTCACATGAACGAGGGGCACTCCGCTTTCTCCGGGTTGGAGAGAATGCGAAGGCTGATCAAACGGGGTGGGCTCTCCCTCGAGGCGGCCAAGGAGGTGGTCAAGTCGAACTCGGTCTTCACGACCCACACGCCCGTACCGGCCGGCAACGACTACTTCCCGCCCGACCTGATGGGCAAGTACTTCGGGAAGTACGCGGAAGACCTCGGGTTGTCCTTCAACGAATGCCTGGCCCTGGGAAGGCTGAATCCGGAAAACAACCAGGAAGCCTTCTGCATGACCATGCTCGCCATTCGTCTCTCCAACTATCGCAACGGGGTGAGCAAGCTCCACAGGGAAGTATCGCGAGGCATGTGGAAGGGCCTCTGGCCCGCGTTCCCCGAGAGGGATGTTCCGATCGTTTCGGTCACGAACGGAGTACACATCCCATCCTACATCTCCCAGGAGATAGCAGACCTCTACAACCGCTATCTGGGCCCGAGGTGGATCGAGGACCCGGACAACGAGAAGGTCTGGGAACGGGTGGATCTGATCCCGGACACCGAGTTGTGGAGGACCCACGAGCGGAGGCGGGAACGGCTCATCGCCTTTGCCCGCAGGCGGGTGAAGGAACAGCTCGTGCGAAGGGGAGAGCTGCCCTCGGAGATCAAGCGTGCGGAGGACGTGCTCAACCCGGAGGCCTTGACGATCTGCTTTGCCCGAAGGTTTGCGACGTACAAGCGAGGCGATCTCCTGTTCCGGGACGCAAAAAGGCTCGCCGGGATCCTGAACGATGCGGAACGTCCCGTGCAGATCATCTTTGCCGGCAAGGCGCACCCGCAAGACATGGCGGGCAAGGCGATCATCAAGAACATCGTGCGGCACATCCACGAAGAGACGTTCCGGTACAGAGTGGTCTTCCTCGAGGACTACGACATCAACATAGCAAGGTACATGGTTCAGGGAGCGGACGTCTGGCTGAACACGCCGCGGAGGCCGATGGAGGCCTGCGGCACGAGTGGGATGAAGGCGGTTGCGAACGGCGCCCTTCACATGAGTATCCTGGACGGATGGTGGGCAGAGGGATACAGTCCGGGAGCCGGTTGGGCCATCGGCGCGGGAGAGGAATACGAGGACACGGAATACCAGGATGAGATCGAGAGCCGGGCCATGTACGAACTCCTCGAAAGGGAGGTGATTCCCGCCTTCTATGCGCGTACCCGTGACGGTACGCCCAGGGAATGGATACGCATGATGAAGGCGTCGATGCGCAGGCTCTGTCCGATCTTCAACACCCACCGGATGCTCGAGGACTATGTGGACGGGTTCTACGTGCCCGCCGCCGTTCTGCATCAGAAGATGCAGCACGAAAGAAATCAGACGGCCGAGTCCTTTGCCGAGTGGAAACAGAAGGTGCAGAGGCATTGGAAAGAGGTCCGAATTCAGGAACTGAAGCTCGAGGACGGCCGTGCTGAAATTCCGGCCGGCAAGGCGATGCCGATCCAGGCCCGAATCCGCCTGGGGCAGCTCGGGCCGGAGGACGTCTCGGTGGACCTCTACTATGGCCCCATGGACGGGGACGGAGACCTGGTCAGCGCGCTGACCGAGTCGATGGCCTTGGACGGTGCCTCCGGGGAGGACGGACACGTCTACCGTGCC
>JAQYVQ010000558.1 GCA_030145435.1 Syntrophobacteria bacterium
CTCTTCAGTGTAACCCAGCCGTCATCGTCCACGGCCACGAGCTGAGAGCCTTTGAGGAGCCGAATATTGAGGCTGTCCTTCATGGCCAGATCCACGTCCGGGTCGAGTCTCCGCATCAGGTACTGCCGCCGGATCGCGGAAGACAGGTTCGTGGCTACGGTGCTCCCCTTGCCGGCCAGGGTGACCTTGTGTCCCTCCTCGTAAAGGGCAATGGCCAGTTCGGCCCCATAGCCGAGGCCATATATCATGACCCTCCTTCCGAGCTTGAACTTGTGTTCCAGGGCATCCACGTGGGTGATCACAAAGGGCTTGTCCCGGGCGAGTTCCGGGATGGTCATTTGTGCGCCACAGGCAACGAGCACCTTGTCCGGTTTGAGGGCGGCAATGTTGTCCGCTGTTGCTTCCACCTCTGTCCGCACATCCACGCCGAGGCGTTTCAGCTCGTGGTTGTGATACTGGCTCAGGTTACGGAACTCGTGCATGAGGTTGGTGTTGCCCAGGATGCGCACCGTTCCCCCGGTGAAGTACCGTTTCTCAAGGACGATCACTTCGTGTCCGCGCTCCGCCGCGATCCTTGCGGCCTCCATGCCGGCCGGGCCCGCCCCCGCGATGACGACCCGTTTCTTCGCCTCTGCCGGTTCGAGCCTGGAATACGCCTCATTGCCCACATTCGGATTGACGGTGCAGGGGATGCAAATGTTCGCGCCGTTCGTTTGCAGACAACCGAGACAGCGCCTCGTCTCCTCGGCCCGCCCCTCGAAGAACTTCTTCGGCGTTTCGTTGTCCGTGAAAAGCTGGCGACCCATGTAGACGATATCGCAATCGCCCTGTTGCAGGTGGAACTCGGCCTGCTGCATGTCATTGATCCTGCCCACGCCGATGACCGGCACGGGCACGATTTTCTTGATCAGCCGTGCCAGATACATGAAATAGCCCCGACGATAGTACAGAGAAGGGAACATGCCGTCGGGCACGTGCTGAACCGATCCCATGGAAACGTCGAAGCAATCGATGCCGGCCTCGACGAGCCTGGGCACGATGTAGCCCGTGTAGTCCTCGATTGAGTTGCCGAGATCCCCCAGCATCTCGTCCACGGAAAGCCGGATCAGGATGGGGTAGTCCTTGCCCACGGCCTTCCTGATTTCCTCGACGATTTCCAGACAGAAGCGCATCCGACGTTCCAGACTGCCGCCGTACCTGTCGGTACGCAGGTTGTAGAAGGGCGAAAGGAAGTTGCCCACGAGCACCGCATGGGCCCCGTGGATCTCCACCGAGTCGTAGCCCGCCCGTTTGGCCCTTGCGGCCGCACGGGCGAACTCCATCACGGTCTCCCGGACCTTCTCGGTGCTCATGGCCTCGCCCTGGTAGTTCGGGTCCTTCAAGAGATCGAGGCCGGAGACCGGCATCCAGGGGCGTTCCGCGTAGTGTGGCGCAGTGGGCAGCTGGGGCATGAAGTCCGGAAACAGCATCCTGGCCGTTACGGCCATGAGCCCCCCGTGCGCGAGCTGGACGCTCGCATGGCAGTCGTAGGAGTGAATGAGGTCCACGAGTGGCTTGTGCGATTCCGCGCGCTCGTCTTCGTGCAAGGAGATCTGAGGCATATACTCCATCCATTGGTCCAGGCTCACGTTCGTCCCTTCTACCATGCACAATCCGACGCCGCCCTTGATCCTGGCCTCGTACCAGGCCAGGGCCTGGTCGCCGATGAAGCCGTTCTCGGCCACCATGCTGACCATGGGCGCGTAGGCAATCCGATTCTTTACAGGTCGGCCCTTGATTTCGATCGGTCTCTGCAGCAAAAGATCATCCGCCATTTGGATTTCCTCCAGGCCCTAAGGTGTCAAGGTCGATTGATAATTACCAGATTCGAATAATACCGTATTCGAAGCATACATTCATACATAACAATGTGACTTGCCCGTGTCAAGCCGTTTTTTCTGCTTGAGCCGTCATCCCCTTGAGCCGTCATCCCCGCGAAGGCGGGGATCCAGTGGCGCAATGTGCTGAGGGATTCCCGCCGGAGCCTGCCCCCGCAATCTTTAGGCGGGGGCGGGAATGACGGAGAAGTTGAGAGCTTCCACGAATCGATAGCCTCTAGCTGCATGGTGACACATTCACCGGTACAGCCGTGAACAGGGCAAGCCCGGTGATCGGGTCGTATCGCTGGTCGTCTGGGATCAGGCGCTGGACATTGCATCCCTTCTCACGGACGTCCCGTTCATCCGAGGGATCGCCCCATCCAAAAGCCAGGGCGACGACTCCGGGCGCAATGTCGTCGCTTGCCTCCACTATGCCTTCCACATCGCCGTAGCCGCTGTCGAGCTTTACGCGGTCGCCGTCCTTGACCCCGAGAGACTCCATCGCCTGGGGGTTCATCAGCACCGGGTTGAAGGGGCGCTTAGCGCGCAGGGAGGGGAGATCCTGGCCCTGGGTGCAGTAGACCTCCTTCATGCGGTAGGTAATCAGGCGGAAGGATGCCTTCTCGTCGATCTCGTAGCCACCATCATCGATTACGGGCTCCGCCCATACGTCACGCAGCTCGGCAATCACCTCGGGGTGTCCGGCGGCCATCCTCTTGTCCTCGTGGCCGATCATGTTGGGGATCGCGCCGCCCACCTTGGCCTCCCGCTCGCCCCAGACGTGGCCGCCCGGGTATTGTCTGATCTCGTCCAGCGGGATGCGGGCCGTCGCGTGGATCGCGTCCAACATCTCATCCGTCGTGGGCTTTCGATCCACAGGGATGCCGGGGATGTCGAGCTTGAGGCCCATCCGATCGGCGAGTCCCCAGAGGACCTCCCAGTCCTCGATCACGCCATCAGGCGCCGTTACGAGGGGAGGGGTGTACTGCCCGAATGGAAAGGGGTAGGTGTAATCCATCATTTGGGGGAAGTCGGCCCGTTCGTAGGGATGTCTGACCGCCATTACGTAGTCCGCAAACTTCGCCGTTGCCGAAAGGAAGAGGTCGTTCACGACCAGGAGGTCGAGGTCCTCGAGGGCACGAACCGTGGAGGCCTCGTCCGGAAGGACCAGGGCGGGATTGCCGCCCACCACGATAAGGGCGCGGATCTTCTCGTCTCCGGGCGTCAGAATTTCGTCCGTGAGGGTGTTGGTGGGCATTTCCGTGTAGAAGCCCATGAAGCTCAGGGTCGCCTTGATCCCGCGGATACGGGATACGGGTCCGGGGTAAAGAGGGAAGGGGACGGGGCCCATCCCCTCCGGAAGCTCGAAGCCGAGGGGGCCTTCGTTACGGCCAAAGCCGCCCCGCCGATCGTAGCGGCCGCACAGGGCGTTCAGCACCATCACGAGGGTGGTCGCGAGGTTCTGATGCCGTGCCATGTGGAGTCCTGTTCCGCTGATCGCACCGCCGCGTTCGGCGGCACAGAACATCTCCGCCGCCTTTTCGATCAGGGGGGCCTCAACCTGTGTTCTCTTGGAGACATACGGGAGGTCGAAGTCCTTCACCGCTTCGTACAACTCGTCCACGCCGCTCACGAAGTTCCCTACGTACTCCTGGTCGTAGAGCTTCCGCTCGATGATGATTTTGATCATGCCTGCGAGCAGCGTGGCGTCCTCGCCCGGCTTGAGTTGCAAGTGGATGTCGGCCCGCTTGGCCACGTCACAGCGGCGGGGATCGATGACGATCACCTTCATGCCCCGCTGCTGCGCGTCCCGCACCCGCTTGAGCGGGTTCGACTGGGGCATGTTCGGCATGTGGGAGAGCACGGGATTCGTGCCCACGAACATCGTCACGTCCGCGTTGGCGATATCGAACAGGTTTGTGGCCATTATGCCCCCAAAGAGGCGGAAGTAGGCAACCAGGAGACTGGGGGAATCGATCGTGAAGGATGTGTAGAACTTCTCAGAGCCGAGCGCCTCCATCCACTTGCTCATGGTACGGGGACCGCCCGCAGAAGTGCGGTGGGCGCCACAGCCACCGTAGGCGGCCACCGCCCCTGGGCCGTACCGGTCGACGATGGCACGGAGTTTGTCGGCGATTTCGTCCAGCGCCCTTTCGGCACCGATGTCTTCCCATCCGCCGTTCACTCGCTTCCGGGAGGAAAGGAGGCGATCCGGGTGGTAGATGCGTTCCATCTCTGCCCGGCCCTTCATGCAGGTGTAGCCCTGGGTAACGGCATTGTCCGGGTCTCCCCGAACCGCGACGACCCGGTCGTTCTCCACGTCCACCTCGATCCCGCAAAAAACATGGCAGAATCGGCAGAATGATTTCCTGGTCTCCATCATCTCGGCGCCCCCTCTGTGCTAGCCTCTTGGCTTGGCACCCCTGTGGCATTCCCATAGAACAGCAGAAGGTGTTTTGACCGTACGGCTAGTAAATTCGTTGACCACTCAACTAAGATATTACAGCATTCGGCATAAAAAACAAAACAAAAAAACCGAGAGGAAGAGGCGGGCGTGATGAGTCACCTACCCATCGCAATCATGCTCGGCGGCAGGATCCTGAAGGGGATGACGAGAAGAAGCCGCCCCTGAGCCTTACGATCTCCCGGCTCACCAGACCGTGTGGCCCCCGTCCATCAGCAGGTCATGGCCCGTTGTGTAACTGGATGCGTCGGAGACGAGATAGAGAACACCCCCGGCCATCTCCTCCGCCTCTCCCTGCCGGTGTATCGGCGTCGTCCGGTTCTCCACTTCCAGGAACTCGGGTGTGTCCTGGATGATCTGGGTCATGGGCGTGATGATGTACCCGGGGCTTATGGAATTCACGTAGATATTGTGTTGGATGAGTTCGGCCGCCAGGGCCTTGGTCAGCTGCTTCACCCCGGCCTTTGCCGTCGTGTAGGCGATCATCGCCATGCCCGCCACAGGTACGCCATCCATCTCCATGCAGTTCACGATCGTTCCGCTCATGGAAGCCGTGTTGACGATCTTGCCGTACCTCTGGGGAATCATGTGTTTTGCCTCTTCCCGGCAGCAGTAGAAGACCGAGAACAGGTCCACGTTCAGCACCTTCTTCCATTCATCGACCGCGCTGTCGTCCATGAGAGGGATAGGGTCTCCGGCGATGCCGGCATTGTTGTGGGCGATGTGGAGCCCCCCCAGCGTGCCGACGACCTCCTTCACCATTTCAGTCACTTGTTCCGGGTCCGACACGTCGCAATGGATGTACGTTGATTTCCGGCCCAGGGCACGTATTTCCTCGACCGTCTCCCGTCCCATCTTCTCCTTCAAGTCGATGATGGCCACATCAGCGCCCGCCTTTGCCATCGCAAGGGCAGAGGCCTTGCCGATTCCGCCTGCAGCTCCTGTTACAAGTGCCTTCCTGTTGGTCAGTTCAAACCTGGATAGATCGGTCATGCCGGCAGGTCCTCCTCAAGGGTCGAAACGAATGTCACGGAAACCTCTATTTAACCGAGACCACCGGACACGAGGCTTCGAGGATTACATGCTGGGCGGTGGAACCCATGAGCAACTTCCCTACCTTTGACCTCATCTTGACCCCAATAACGATTTCATCGATTGCATGCTCTTCCGCAAACTTGACCAGGTGCGGGCCGGGCTCCATGTTGCGTATGAGCAGGTGCGTCTCGCAAATGCATCCCCCCTCCTCGACTGAACTCCTCACCTCATCCATGTCCTGCTCGTCGAGTTTGTGCTGTTTTGTGGGCAGGTCGGTCACCTTTGAGTGCAATACGTGAATGACTTCCGCACCGAACGCCTTTGCGTGCTCCTGGGCTAGTTTCAGTGCCCTCTTGGACAAATCCGAGCCGTCATACCCCACAAGAATCTTCATCTGAACCTCCTGTTCGTTGTTCCGTGCCACACCGCGGGTCACGTCAACCTCTTATCATCCTGAACAGCTGAAAGCGACAGGCGTCGGCCCCCTCGGAAAGGGTTGTCGGCCGCTCGAACCTTATGCCGTACTTCTCCAGGGCGTCGCCCCAGACGTAGTCTGTGGCACAGAAGAGATAGAGGACTTCGCGGGCATCGTTGTCCAGGAAGAAGTCCGCAAAGCCGCAGCTGCGGTAGTTGAAAAAACAACGCCGCTCGTCCTTGATGCCTTGCTCGACGACCCAGCCACTCCCATACCTTTCCTGGCTTCTTCTTATGTAGTCCGTGCAGATCCGGTCCCACGCCTCGTCCGGAGCCTCTGGGGAGATGCCGAAGTGGTCGAGAAGGAACGCGTCCATCCCTCCCTGGAAGTTGATGAGATCGATGACCGCCTTGATGTGCTCGAGCAATGCCCGCTTGTCTTCGAAACAGGGGAGAAGGGTGCGGTAGATGGCCAGCACGGTGCATGCCACCTTGAGATAGACCGCACCCTGGCGGTCCTTTGCCCTCCAGCCGTTGGCTTCCTGAAGCACGGCATCGAGTCGACCGATCTGCTTCCGCAATTCATCCCAGGGCGGGGCAACGAGCGGTGTTACGCGCTGGCCGAGTTCATTCAGGACTTGCTTGCGCATTTCCTGAGCCAGGGGTTCCATCTCGTTGAGCAGGTCGGACATGTTCACCCTCCCGTGTGATCCTTTGAGCGTTGCCGGCAGCACAGTTCCAGGTTGAAAGATTCAAAGAGATTCACACCGGAGGCGCACCCACCGGTGCGATGTCATGCAGGGCTTTCCTTGCCTCCGGCGACCAGGTTGTAGATGCAGGAAAAGATCAGCCCGGCGATGGCGCCATCGACAAGAGCATAAAGGGTGCCGGCCACGATGTCACGTATGCTGGCCTCGCCGTGGTAGCCCGGGTATATTGAAGCAACCACCTGCAAGAACGCCGATCCGTATCCGGACCAGACAAGGTTCGTGATGCCGACCATGAGGAACGAGAGTGCCCAGAAGACGCCGAAGGTCACGGTAAAGGCTTTTACGTTCAGTCTCATAAGATCCTCCTTATGGGTTGTCTGAAAAGATGGGGCTCTTCGGTAACGTTATCCTACATAACACGTCCCTTTTTCT
>JAQYVQ010000437.1 GCA_030145435.1 Syntrophobacteria bacterium
CGCTGCTGACCTCGGGAAAGGTGGAACTCGAGAGCGTGATCGGAGAAGAGATGTTCCTCAGAGTGGAGGAGCATCTGCATAAGTACATTCACCGGCTGGAAAAGCTTCGAACCGTGGACCGGGACAGAGCGCCGGGTACGATTCCTCAACACCCGAACAGCGAGGCGGAGCTTCGCGAACATGGGGCGGCCATGGTCTCCCAGGCACTGAAGTTGGCCGAAGAGGAAAGAAAGAGCGTACAACTGATGCTCAAGCTCTTCAAGCGGGTTCCCCTCGCCTTTCTGGCCATCCTGCTGCCCCTGATCATCTATACAGCCAACTTCCTCGCGCGGCAGATGCTGGCGCCCCTGGGCCGCATGCTGATCGTCACCGATCGAATCGCACAAGGAGACTTCACCCCGATCCCGCCCGCCAGGCGTTTCCGGGATGAATTCACGAACCTGGCCCTTGCCCTGAACCACATGATGGAGGAGCTGCAGCGTCGCCACGACCTGCTCGTGAAATCGCACAAGCTTCGGGCCGTGGGCACCCTGACGGCAGGGATCGCCCACGAGTTGAACAATCCGCTCAACAACATCACCCTCACCTCCGCGATGCTCGAAGAGGACTACGACGACCTGGACGACGAAGAGCGGCTGGATATGGTGCGCGACCTCACGGCACAGGCGGAGAGGGCGACCCGGATCGTCCGGAATCTGCTCGATTTCGCAAGGGAGAGCGAGATGGAGCAGGAACTGGTGGATGTGGGCCGACTGGTGGATGAGACCCTGCGGCTCACCGCGAACGAGATCAAGCTCAAGAAGGCGAAGGTGGAGTGCCGGGTGAGTTCGAACCTGCCACCGATCCATGGCGACAAGCAGCACCTGAATCAGGTCTTCCTGAACCTGGTGCTGAATGCTCTGGATGCGATGCCCAACGGGGGCATTCTGGATGTGGAGGTCGGGAAATCCACTGAACCCGGGTACATTGCCGTCGACGTCAAGGACAGTGGGGCCGGTATCCCCGACCACATCGTGACGAGCATCTTTGACCCCTTCTTCACCACCAAACACCACGGCAAGGGAACCGGCCTCGGCCTCTCCGTGTCCCTCGGGATCGTGAAGAAGCACGGAGGGGATATCAGCGTGGAGACCGAGGTCGGCAAGGGTACGACCTTCACGGTGCTCCTTCCCATCACAGCGGTGCCCGCAGAATTCAAAGAGGAGCGGAAGGCCCCATCCGCCTCGGGGACCTCGCCACTGATTGATCGTTAGGAGGCTGCCCAAAAAGTCCCATCTGCGGCGCTTGTTGCGAGCGAAGCGTGGCAATCCCCCAGCTTCTTCGCTGCGGGCGTAGATCGCCCTCATGATTGACATGGATCCCCGCCTTCGCGGGGACAAGTTTTGCCTGCCTTGCATCTGGAACTTTTTGAACAGCCTCCACCACTCTTTCAACGGGCTAGGAAGCTCACTCTCCCCGTCTGGAAGAAGGCTTGACGCTAGCACGCTATACGGACCGTTTTGTCAAGTCTGCCTGCCCTCGATGCAGTCAGAGTCGCTGGGCTGAAACTTTCATCGATTTGGTGTATGTTACCTTTATGAAACAGCAAGGATGGACGATAAGATAAGAATCAGCCTCGTGCAGATACCTACAATTCTGAAAGGAAGGAATATGGGCATACTGGGATTCGGCAAGAAGAAACCCGCACCGCGTCAAGTCCCGGCGCCGGTCCCCGCCGGTCCGGCAGCTTCTCCCTCGCCTAAGGCGAAGAACAACTTTGTGATCGTGATCTTTGACTCCTGTCGATACGACACGTTCATGGAGGCTGCACCCGAGACGATTCAAAAACTCGGCAAGGTGGAAAAACGTTACAGTTACGCATCGTGGACGGCACCTTCTCACTATAACCTGCTCATGGGCCTGGTGCCTCATGTCAGCCCTTCCCGCGTGTACGCGTCCGAATACTACAAGAATGATTTCTTCCGGTACAACGAGCGTCTCGGCTCGGATGGAATCGACTTTGGGAAGCTCGTCCCCGAACTCTACCTGCCGATCTATCTCCAGAAGGAACTGGGCTACCGGACACATGCCAAGGTCTCTCTTCCCGTGCTGAACCCGAAGACGCCCATCAACCGGGGGTTCGACACCTTCCGGCTCATGGAAAAGCACAACGACATGGCAGCCATGCTGGACGAGATGACCTTTCCGGAAGACCGGCCGTCTTTCTACATGCTGAACGTAGGCGAGACACATTATCCCTATGCGCTGCCGTCGGAGGATATGAAGAGTCTGAATCTCCCCCATATCAGCGGCGTGCACGGCGTGGTCAAGAAGATGGACCAAAGCATCGAAGATGGTCAGCTGAAGAGAGAAAAGCCCCCTGAGTTCTTTGACGAAGAGAAGCTCGTTTACCTGAAGGAGAGGCAGGTCGTGGCCGTCAGGTACCTCGATCAGGTGGTGGAGCGGCTCTTCAACATGGTGCCCAGAAACACATGGATCATCGTCACCTCAGACCATGGCGAGCTGTTCGGGGAAGAGGGCTACTTCGGCCATGGTCCGATCCACCATGACAAGGTTTTCGAAGTACCCTTCTTGGAAGGCCTCGTCCCCTAGGAGGCTGTCCCAGAAACAGTGATGCACAGTTGTGCTTCGTAATTGGGGACAGCCACCGATTTCCCCACTTCGCTGACCAGCGATTTGTTCCCAGGAAATGGGTGGCTGTCCCCAATTACGTCCCGGCCAATCATACTTCTGGGACAGAACCCTAGCGAGAAGTATCCTTCCGGACCTTGATGTCTCTGAGCGCCGTGTCCGGTTCGTGATAGCGTCGATACAGGTGCGTCAGGGTCGTGTAAGTAAAGGCCCGGTTGATCAGGGGGATTCGAAGCATGTGTGTGAGGAGCCAGTACGCTAGAAACATGGAGAACAGGAAGTAGGGATACTGGAGGATCCATTCCGCCCCCGTACCTTTCAGGTTCGCGAGCCACGGGATCGAATCGTCGAGCAGGTTCAGGGCGTAGGTAGACATGGGAACCGCTGTTACGTAGTACAAGATTACGCCCACAGAGTGGCCGGCCTCCACGGCCTGCTCGGGGCAATAGCCCATGCAACGCATACAACTCTCGCAACTGTAGGTCCAGTAAGGCCTGCCTGGATCGGCCCCCCACATCCGAAGAGCCCCGTTGGGACAATTTTCGACACAGAGGCCGCATCCGTTGCAGCGGAAATTGGCGAAGAAGAGTTTGCTCAGGAAGAACCTGCCGAACAACAGGTACATGACCGAGATGGGCAGCAGGAGGAGGCCGAAGAGGAGGTGCGCGAAACTGCCCCAAGGAAAGCACCGAGATCCGGACAGGATCGGTTCTATGAACTCCGAGACCTGTCCCTGGGCCCGTGAGCGAATCACCTCCACGTGCCTCGGGTGGAGCCCCGGGAACAGAGACATCCAGTTCAGGGGCATGTCGATTCCCGTGACCCCGCGGACGGAGTATCCTCGCAGCCACAGAAGGAGGGCAACGAGGTAGCCCGCCGTGCACTCCGAACCCGGTAGACAGACGCGCCCGATTCGAACACTCCCCCGCGTGGGCGCTACAAAGGCATGGGTGCCTCGGCCCCGGGGCAGCCCCAAGGCAAACCGAAGAATCGTCCACGGCGATGTGAACGCGTGGGTGGGCATCACGATTCCAAGGAGCTCGCCCGGGCCTGCCTCGACTTCTTCCTCTGCACACGCCCGTTCATAGGGAATGACCCTTGCATCGGTTCCTTGGCGCTGCGCGGCCTCCGCCAACCAGGTCGCTGTCCGGAAGGAATTGCCAGTGCCGGTCATGAAGTAGATGGTCGCGTTCTTGTATGGAATGGTGTCTCTCCTTCCGTGGGGATTCACCCGACAATAGGGGACAGCGCATCTGTGTGTCAACTAAATCGAGGCCCAACGGATTGACCCGACGGGTCAAGATTTGACCCGAAAAAGACCCGGGTTGTAAGGTGGACCCCTTGAACCCGAGTTGAGGAAGGAGACGGAAGATGGGGAACAAGCTGACAGACGCGCGCGATGTTCGATTTGTGCTCTATGAACAACTGGGGGTTGAAGACCTCTGCAAGTCCGAGCGATTTCAGGACCACTCCAGGGAAACCTTTGACATGATCCTCGATGCGGCCGAGAAGCTCGCGGCGAACGAGTTCATGCCGGTCAACAGCAAGGGTGACGAGATCGGTTGCACCTGGGAAGAGGGTAAGGTGAAGATTCCTGAGCCCTTCCACGGGCCCTTCAGGAAGTTCTGCGAGGGAGGCTGGCTCAGCATGTGTGAGGACGAGGCGGTGGGTGGCCAGTCTGTGCCGGCTGTGGTGGACTTTTCCTGCAAAGAGATGTTCTTCGCAGCCAACTACGCCCTGACCGGGTACATGGGGCTGACACACAGCGCTGCAAAGGTGATCGAGGTCTACGGAACGGACGAACAGAAAACGAATTACATGGGTCCTCTCTACGAGGGTCGCTATGCCGGAACCATGAACCTCACAGAGGATCAGGCAGGAAGCGATGTGGGCAGCATCCGCGCCAAGGCTACCCGGAATCCGGATGGTTCGTTCTCCATCCGGGGGACCAAGATCTTCATAACCGGTGGGAATCAAGATGTGACCGAGAACCTCGTCCACATCGTCCTCGCCCGGATCGAAGGGGACCCGGAAGGAACCCGGGGGCTGTCCTGTTTCGTGGTTCCCCAGAAACGGGTGGACGAAGAGGGGCGGCTCGGCGAAGAGAACGATGTGTCGTGCAGCGGGATCGAGCACAAGATGGGTTTCAAGGGTTCCGCTACCTGTGTCCTGAACTATGGTGACAATGGGAACTGCAAGGGGGAACTGCTTGGTCCGGAGGGGAAGGGCATCGTCGTCATGTTCCACATGATGAACGAGCAGCGGATCCTGGTCGGCCTGCAGGGGTTGGCGCAGGGGAGCACAGCATACCTGCACGCACTCGCCTTTGCCCGCGAGAGGATGCAGGGGGCAGCCTTCGGTACGAAAGGCCCGGAACAGGTCCCGATCATCCGGCACCCGGATGTGAGGCGTAACCTCTTGTGGATGAAGTGTAACACCGAAGGACTGCGGGCTTTGATCTTCTACACGGTCTACTGCATGGACTGGATGTCCGTCGCGGCCGATGAAGAGGAAAAGTTGATGTGGCGAGACCTTGTGGACATGTTGACCCCGATCTGCAAGGCCTACACCACAGACCGCGGCTTCGACGTGTGCACGCGCTCCCTTCAGGTACATGGGGGATATGGCTACTGCAAGGAATACGCGGTGGAACAGTTCACCCGCGACAGCAAGATCGCAACGATCTTCGAAGGGACCAACGGCATCC
>JAQYVQ010000571.1 GCA_030145435.1 Syntrophobacteria bacterium
GGGGATGTAGTACTCGCCCGACCCGAACATGTTGCGGAACAGGGGGGCGCCGTGCTTGATCATGAGCTTGTTGGTCTTGTGGATCATCGTGTAGGCCCGCTTGACCTCTTCCGGATTGCCCTGATCCCACCACCAGTCGAACTCGCAGGAGCCGACACGCCCGTATTGCAGGGGCCCCTGGATGTCCGTTCCGGTCATGGCGTGCTCGACGCTGATCTTCGGATCCGTGGTCTTCCAGTATTTTTTCACCAACTGCTCGTATTCGAGGGCCATGGCGGGGATCTTCTCCATCTTGACGATGCAGGCGGTCCATTGGAAGGCCCCCTTGTGCGTGCCCACGATGTTTTGCTTCACCCCGAGCGACATCTTCACCGGGTCGGTGGTTTGCATGTCCGCCACTTCGGGACCGAGCAGGTTCGGGTCCATGATGAACAGCTCGTGCTTCTGCATGACCTCCTCCACGATCTCTCTCTTGATGGCGAGCTCTTCCTTGTCGTGGCCGGAAATCATGATCCCGAGCGGATGGAGAGGAGAAGCCGACACGGCGTCCCGGGTCGTCAAGTCCTTCAGCATGGCCGTGATCGCCATGGCAAAAACGCCCGGATGGCTCTTGTACATGAAATCCGTGACGTTCTCCCTCGAGAGCTCGTAGATCGCATCGATGGTCTTGCAGAAGGCCTTGTGTCCGTCCGAATCATAGTTGGCTGCGGACATCATGTCCTCCAATCCCTCGACAAGGTCCGGCTCCGGATAACACTTGGCCGTGATTTCGGTGCAGATGCCGAACAGGCCGTCCGCATTGAAGAACATCCCGTTAAGTTCGGGACCCGGGCAATAGTGGAGGGGCAGATTGCCCACGTGGGGGACGGCGTTCGGCCCGACCTCGAGTATGTCGCCATTGGGCAGGACCCAGGTCATGCCTACGGTGAGCTCCGGGTTGCCCCCGTACTTGAAAGCTGTGCCCGCGCCGCCACGGGCCACGTAGTTGGAGAGCATGGAAACGCTGCCAAAGGTAAGGGGTAGGATCGGCTTCAGGTGGAACCCGTCTGTTGCCCGGTGTTTGATCGCCTCCCACCAGATGGAGCGCATGCGCACCGCCGGGCTTATGCTCACGGTCATGGACTCTTCATCAAAGGAACATGTCTGATCCATCCGCCTCAAATCAACGAGAATGCCGCCCTTGCGGGCGATCGTGAGGCCTGCGTGATTGAAACCGGTCGACATGGGGACGACAGGGATGCCGTGCTCGTAGGCGATCCGGATGATGGCCTGCACGTTCTCGGTCGAGGCGGGCAGCACCACGATGTTCGGCCGCTCACCCGAGAAGATGGTGAAGTCCCGGCCATACGGGCTCAGGTCCACGGGATTGTCGCTCACCCACTCGGGGCCGATGGCCCCACCCAGCTTCTCCGAGACGACCTTGAGATTGGCCACGGTCAACCCGGCCTCCCCTTCCGTGACCTCTGCGGGCTGCCACGCCACATCCTCGTCCCGGAGGGTCCGGCCCGGATTCAGGATGTTGTCGGGATCGAGGAAGCCCTTGATCTGTTTCAGCACGGGGAGGTGGTTCGGAATGCTGGAATAGATCTTTCTTGCGAGAGCACCGTGGGGGCGATCGAAGAAGGCCCCCTGGTCGGCCAGGGCGAGGTTGAGATCCTCGATGGCCCGTGTGTGACCCGTCTCGTCGAACCAGTCGTAGACCGCGTATGCCGCCCTCCCCAGGTCACAGGAGACGATTATCTTGCCCATGTCCCCGTCCGGCACGCCCGCCTCCCCGGCCGCCCGATCACAGGCCGCGTCGAGCCCTTTCATCCGTGAGAAAAGGCTGAAAAAGGCGGTGTGGTTGGGGCTCGCCTCCATCCAGGGCCGGTCCAGCTTTTCGGTCATGGCCTGAATGAGATCGTCTGCCGGTCCACAGCGAACCTTGGAGAAGAGGCTTCGCACCTTGTCTTCCTGATAGGACACGTGGCGCGCGCGCCCTTCGAAGCCGACGACCACGGCCCAGGCCGGCAAGTCCTTCGCGTCCCGGTCCAGCAGCCTCGCCAGCGAGGCGCGGTTGATGCCGAGGTATTCGGTGCCCAGCTCATTTCGGGGCACTTCTTTCAGTGCCGTAAGCAGCGCATCCTCGTCATCGAAGGCGTAGACCTGACAGGTGCGGGCTTCACAGACAGGCCAGAGCGGGGTCGAAGCGCGGGTGACCACCCCGAAGACATCGTCCGCGCCGATGTGCCACGTGGATATGGCGGGTCCTCCGTCCTGGTACCTGCCGTCGGCGCCCTCTTCGCTCAAGGCGTGGGTGCCGGTTCGCTGGACGCTTCCGTCCGCAAGGACGACCTTCTGGTTCGTGAGCGCATAGTCCGGGAACTTGGAAACCGCCTTGCCCACCACGCGCGCGCTGACACATTCGGCGACGGATAAAGAGTTGGCCGCAACGGGGGCCACAGCTTTCACGCCGAGTTTCTCGAGTTCGGCATTCAACGCGTCCCAGGTCACCCCGCGCTCTACGTGCGCGACCAGGTTGAGCGTGTCGATTCGTTCGATCCGGTTCATCCGTGAAAAATCCAGGAGAAGGGCGTTCCGGTCGAGGTCTTCGGGCAGCAGGTACCGGTCGTTGCAGGTGAGAATGGACACCCCTTTCTCACGGACCAGGTTCACGATCCCCTGCACGTCCTCCGTACTGCCGGGACGCACCACCGCCAGGCCCGGTGCCTCCTGGCCGGTGCGGAGGAATTTGCTCGCCGCTCCCGGGCCGGCCGAAACATGCTCTGCACCCACAAGGGTACGCAGTTCATCGAGCACGGATTCCACCCTTGCCTCACGGCCTTTCAACGCGGCTTCCATCATCCGTCTCCTTTCGGTTACTAGCCACAGGGGGCCACTGGGGTCAGACCTACACATTTGACAAAACCAGGCGGGTCAAACGATTTGGTCAATTGTGTCGGTCTGACCCCGCTTTTCCCCTGACCCCGCTTTTCCCCTTCTAGAACGAGGGGATATCGATCGGGTACTTTCCGTATTTCTTCGTCGCCCGAACCATGGCGATGTAGTTTTCTGCCTTGACCCCGGGATGGATTGTATTCGAAGAACTCATGATGTAGCCGCCCCCGGGCGCAGCGACCCGAATCGTCTCCGCAACCGTCCTCTCCACATCTTCCTCTGTGCCAAAGGGCAGCAGGAAGCTGCAGTCGATATTCCCGATCACGGCCGTCCGG
>JAQYVQ010000613.1 GCA_030145435.1 Syntrophobacteria bacterium
TCCATCTCGGCGATTCTCGGAAAGCAGGAGGCAAGGCTCATGACCGCGGGATCGCCGGCAAAGATGCCGGACACCATCGGGTCCAGCAGCTTCTCCGCTGCCTCCTTCCCCAGACGACGACGCCCGAACTCCGCGACGCTCGTGTCGAGCCCTGGAGGCGTTGTCGGCGCCCAGGCCTCTTTGATGACTCGAAGCCTTCCCCCAAGGCTGAGGAGCGGCGATCGGAAAAAGGAGATCGGAGTCTCCGGCACCTGATGCAGGGCCCCGCAGGAAAGAACGTATCGCTTCCTCGCCGCCTCGCTCGAGGGGAGCAAGGCCCCCTCGACCCCCAGGTCCTTGCAGAGCTCGAGCGTGTCCGGCTTCCCGTCCAGGAATCCGTTGGGGCCCCACTCGAAGCGATACCCTTCGCGGAGTTCGGTACGAATCTTCCCGCCCGTCCGCTCCGCAGCCTCGAGCACCTGGAGTTCGAGGGGCCGCCCGTGTGCTTCGAACCGTTCGCGGATCCGGAAGGCTGTGGTAAGTCCGGAAATCCCGCCTCCAACAACGACCAGTTTCATAGCGTCCCGTCCGTCCATGGGTCTTCGTTGCTTTCAGTCCTCGACGCTCTCTGACCTCGAGAGGGCTTCTTCGAATCGGCGGATCACGAGGCCTGCGAGAAGGTCGACAAAGTCATCACTCGCGTTCAAGGACTCGGTTCTCTCGAATCGTTGGAACCCCATCTCGATCGCCTGCCTGCGGTAAAGGAGATCGATGTCATAGAGGGTTTCCAGGTGATCGGACACAAAGCTCACCGGAGCAACGATCACGCTTCGAATCCCGTCACCGAGCATCGCCTCCAGGGCCTGGGACACCGTGGGCCCGACCCATCGTATGGGCCCCACCTGGCTCTGGTAGGCCAGCAGCCACGGCAGGTGTGCACTCGTTTCTCTGCCCAGCACATCCAGGATTCCGGTCACCGTCTTCTCCACCTGCTCGACGTAGGGGTCCCCCCTCAGGACGAACCGCTCCGGAACACTGTGGGCCACGAGCAGGAGCCCCACGCCCTCTTCTCCGGCAAGCCTTTCTCTGCACGCAAGGATTCGCCTCCCGAGGGCCGCATGGTAATCCGGATCATCATACCAGTGCGCAATCTCCCGAAAGGACAGGCCCGGACGAAGGTCTTTCACCGCCTGCCGCAGTGCGAGCAGAGAAGAACCGCTCGTGGAATGGCTGAACTGGGGATACAGAGGGAGCCCGATGATCTCGCCCGCCCCTCGCGCCCGGAGCCTTGCGACCGCCTCCGAGGAAAAGGGATGGCTGTAACGCATGCAGACCTCCACCGGCACGCTGTAGCCCCTTTTGAGGAGGGCCCCTTCCAGGCCGCCGGCCTGCTCCTGGGTGAGCCGCAGTAAAGGAGACGTACCGCCAAGAACCCGGTAACGTCGGCGGACCCGCCCGGCTCGGAGGCTGGAGATCAGGGCCGCGAAGAACGGGCGGACGAGCCTCTCCCCCGGAAAATGAAACATCTCTATGTCGAGAAAGAGCTGCCTCAGGAACCTCCGCACGTCGCCGGGCGACGCAGGAGACCCCATGTTCAACAAGGCGATGCCGGTCTTTCCCCTGATCATTCCCTCGACCCTTACGTTGCCTGAGGAACCGGGAAACTGTGGACCACTTCCACGAGTCTTCGCATGTTCTCCACCGGGGTCTTCGGGTGAACCCCGTGCCCCAGGTTGAAGACATAGCCCGGCCACCGGGACCCTTTTTCAAGAATCTCGAGCACGCTCTCCTCGAGCCTTGCGGGCTCCTGAAACAGCGCGAAGGGATCCAGGTTGCCCTGAACCGCCTTTTGAGGACCCAGCCTCTCCCTGGCCTCTCCAAGGTCGATCTTCCAGTCGAGGCTCAGGACGTCTGTCCCCATCTGGTCCATGGCGTCCAACAGGGTGGAGGTCCCGAGGGAGAAATGGATCGTGGGCACACCTTCATGCTTCACCCCGGCCACGAGGCGTTGCATATGCGGCAGGACGAGTTCCCTGTAATCGGCGGGAGACAGAATCATCGCCCAGGTATCGAAGAGTTGGATCGCGTCCACCCCCGCCGCTATCTGGGCCTTGAGAAACGCCTCCAGTGCATCGGCCAAGGTCTCCATCAGCCTGTGGAAGGCGGCCGGCTCCTTGTACATAAAAGACTTCGTGGCATAGAAATCCTTGGAGGAACCTCCCTCGATCAGGTAGGTGGCGAGAGTGAAAGGAGCGCCACTGAACCCGATCAGGGCACACCCTTCCGGGATGGAGCCCTTTATCTGCCGGATCGCGTCCAGCACGTACCCCATCTCCTGTACAGGATCCGGAACGGAGAGGGACCGGACCCGTTCTTCGCCACTCTCCCCGCGGCCCAGCCTGGGGCCCACCTTCTCGTCAAAGGCGAGGTCCACTCCCATGGCTTCAAGCAGGAGGAGGATATCGGAGAACAGGATGGCCGCATCCATGCGGAACCGCTCCAGGGGCTGGAGGGTCACCTCCGTGGCCAATGCCGGGGTCTTGCAGAGGGTCAGAAACGGGTACTCCCCCCTGAGCTTCCGGTACTCGGGAAGATACCGGCCCGCCTGCCGCATGATCCAGACAGGAATACGGTCCACGGGCTGGGCCAAACACGCTTTGACGAACCGAGGGACGGTGGACATGGATCTCCTCTTGCGAGTTTCAGGTTGGATCAGCCTTTTCATCCTTCACGGACCGAATCGGCACGTAGGTGCAGAAGGGTTCCTCAGCCAGATAGTCCCCCTCGTTCAGGGCCGCGGCTCGTGCCCTGCACCCTCCACAAACCCGGAGGTATTCACAGGAGCCGCATTTCCCTTCATATTTGTCGAAATCGCGCAAGTTGTTCAGCAGCGCCGATTCTTCCCATATCTGCCGAAAAGACTGCTCCCTCAGGTTGCCCGCCGCCTCTGAGAAGTAGCTGCAGGGCCTCACGTTCCCAAACCGGTCGATTAAGGCGATATGCTGACCCGCCAGGCATCCCTTGGATACGCCCGTGGCAAAGGCCAGGCTCCTCTGCTTCCACTTCTTTCCTTCCCGCTTGGACTCCTGCCGGACGACCCGGAAATAGTGAGGGGCGCACGTCGGGCGCATCAGCAGTTCGGTCTCTTCCTGCTCCTGGTGGTAGTGCCAGTGGAGTATCTTCTCGTAGTCCTCCTGGGAGATCAACTCGTCCAAGGCTCCTTCCGCCCGGCCTGTCGGTACGATCATGAAGAGGTACCAGGCCTTGGCGCCCAGCTCCTTGGCCAAACGGTAGACGTTCTCGATGTCTTCCTGGTTCCTCTTCGTGAAGGAAGAGTTGACGAGGAACGGGATCTCGAACCTTCGGAAGTGCGAGGCTGCCCTCATCACCCCCTCGAAGGCCCCTGGCTGCTGTCTGAAGTCGTCGTGGATTTCCGGTCTGGAGCCGTCGAGGGACAGGGAAACCATCCGTATCCCGGACGCTCGAATCTCTTCACACACCCCTTCGTCCACGAGCGTCCCGTTCGTGGCCAGGCACATCCTAAGGCCCTTGTCCGTCCCGTAACGGACCAGATCGAAGCAGTCTTCCCGAAGCAGCGGCTCTCCCCCCGAGAGCACGAGAACCGGGGAAGCGTAGTCGGCGAGTTGGTCGATCAGGCCCCTGGCCTCCGAGCCGGTGAACTCCCCGGCGTCTTCGGAGTCGTCCGAGGAGGAGCGGCAGTGGATGCAGTGCAGGTTGCATCGACCCGTGATTTCCCACGCGATCCATTTGGGCAGGCCTGCCTGCGGTTCGCCGGTCGAGCCTGGCTTTTCGCTTCCCATCAAACCAACTCCGGTGCCGTGAAACCGTGAAAAACACGAAAACCGCCAAAAAAACCAAAAAAAATGACTTGTCGCGAAGATTGGAGACTCTTAGAGCAAGTCTAGCCGATCCGAGGGGAAGATTCCATACTGCCCCGGGGAAAGGGTCTCACCCCGCGAATCCGGGCCAGGGAAGCCGTGGCGTTCCACATCGGAACGAAGCAGGAGAAGGATTGGGAATGTCGCCGGGGGGATCAGTCTTCGTAATGCTCGCACTCGGTGCAGGGAATCGAGAGACACATGCACCGTTCCGCCGTGTCCTTGAGAAGCAGGGACGGCCTCCTCCTCATCTTGAAGGGGGATACCAGCGACCAGCAGTTGTCCGAACCGTCGTGGAAAATGCACTCCGTAAGGCTGCACTCCCGGAAGTC
>JAQYVQ010000004.1 GCA_030145435.1 Syntrophobacteria bacterium
CGCTTGTTCGAGTTCCCGGTCGAAGCGAGTCGAATCCGACGCCTCACTCGCCAGGTCTCCGGTCATGGACAGTCGTTCACGCAACAGAGGCACACGCGCATCCCTCATGCCTCTCTCAAGGTTCGGTCCGGGAGGTACGGGCTTCCATCCCCCGGCCGCCTCGATGGCCCTGTATTTCGCGAGTGCGGATTTAAAGCGCTCAAAGATGACGTGCGGGTTCCGGAGCGCTTCAAGCCTGTCAGCAAGGGAACCGGAATCGAGCAGCGCCTGGATCACGACCGCGGGATTACGGTCGTCGATCTCCCGGGCGAGATTCCAGTGGGGATCCAGGTTCTCAGGGTCGACCTTGCCGAAACTGAGGTGGTATCCCAGCCGGACGAGGCTGTCCGTGAGCAACAGGTCCAGATCGGCCGACAAGACAGGGTCAGGGGTTTCCCCTGCCCTCTCCTCCGCAAACAGCTCTCGAAGTACTCCCAGGTGGTAGTCTCCTGGGTCGAGTCCATCCTCCTCGATCCCGGTGACGGCATGGAGCAGGCCCTCGACGTTCTGCGGATCGGTCCAGGCCGGCCGGAAGCCGTGCGCCTCATAGATGTCCGGCAGGACCGTGCGGGATGCGATCTCTTGCCCCCGGACCGTCAACTCCCCGGTGGCCTCAAGCTGCTCGACCTTGCTCCGGATGATCTCGACTGCGGGATTTTCCTGTGCAACGGCCCAGTTGACGATCAGCAGGGGAATAAAAACACAGGCCACAACAAACCTGGTAGGGGGTCTCATGAGTTCTGTCCCAATTCCCGGCAATTCATCTGCCATCCACTGTTTGCGCCTATTTCGTCCTCGTCCTCGATCATGTGCCGAGCTATTTGATCCGTTCCAGGTACGGGAGCCATCGCGTCAGGACCTTGTCTACGGTCCCGTCGCTCTTCCATGTCTCCAGAATGCTGTTGACCGAGTTCAACAACTCCTCGTCATCCCGCCTCACCCCCCAGGCAAGAGGCTCCTCGCTGAAGCCCTCCCAGAAGCCGGCAAGCTCTGCCTCGTTCTCGGAGACGAGCCAGACGATGCCGGGCCCGTCAGAAATGAAAAGGTCGATCCTCTTGTTCTTGAGTTCGAGGGCCGCGTGACCAACCTCGGCGATCGCGACCCTTCTCGCGTTGGCGAGGCTCTTCTGAACGAATGCGTCTCCTGTCGTCCCGGGGATCACACCGACATTCCCTGGAGTCTTCAGAATTTTTTCACGGGAGTCGTACTTGTTCGCATCTTCGGCACGCATGGCGACCACGAGCCTCGCCGTGAAGTAAGAGTCGGTGAAGCGGATGCGCATCTGCCTGGCCAGCGTAGCCGTCATGCCGGACATGATCAGATCTACCTTTCCTTCCATGAGCGCAGGGATGAGCTGCTCCCAACCCATGGGCAGAAAATACACGGACCGACCGAACTTCCGTGCGAGGAGGCGGGCAAAATCCGCCTCTACGCCTGCGTACCTCCCGTCCAGCATGAAGATCATGGGAGGCGAGTTGGGATTCATGCCGATCCGCAGCGGTTCAGGTTGGGGGGGCCGAAGATCCTGGCTATCCTGTTTCGACTTCCCGCAGGCACCGAAGAAGAGGCAAAAAACGAGAAGAGCAACGATTGCTGTGCGTGATTTCATCATGGCCACCTGGCTCCTTTGTTGAGGGGAGGGCCCCTCCAGACCTTCGCTAAAGGCGCTATGCCGATTCCTCTTGGTTTTGCGGCTTCACGACATGTCCAGTGGTTGTCCCGTGCTCGCGAGTACGTTGCTCCACAGCCTGCCCTTTGGGTCGATCTGTTTCGGTTCGGACACGGCAAGGGGAATCGGAACGTGCGTGAATTCCCGTCTCCAGTTGCTCACCAGCATGTCCGTCCTGCCGGTCATCCCCGCATGCACCGCGTTGTGGCCCAGAAGGAGGCAAAACACGGAATCGTGGGGGTTGGCAGGCATACTCCGGATCGTGTAGCTGGGGTCGATGTACTTCAGGTTCGCCTCCATGCCGATCTTCTTGAAATATCCATTGATCTTGTCCCGCAGAAAGGTGCCGATGTCACCCAGGCGAATGTTTCCGGAGGCATCCTGTTCCCCCGTTGCCTTCAACAGGTCCTGGCCGGCCCCCTCGCCCACCACGATGACCGCGTGGCCCCGTTTTTCCAGGCGCAGGCGCAAAGCCTCGAGGAAGGCGTCGAGGGAGAAGCGGACCTCGGGCACGAGGCAGAAGTTGACATCGCTGATGGCCAGGGCCGCGTGGGCTGCGATAAAGCCGGACTCCCGGCCCATCAGCTTCACGAGGCCGATGCCGTTCCTCGCCCCCTCGGCCTCTGCGTGGGCCGAGTAGATCGCTGTGGCTGCCTCGGACACGGCTGTCTCGAACCCGAAAGACTTTTCCACGTACGAAATATCGTTGTCGATCGTCTTGGGCACGCCGATGACCCCGATCTTCAACCCCCGTCGGCCGATTTCTTCGGAAATGCCGTGGGCTCCTCGCAAGGTGCCGTCCCCACCGATGGCAAACAGGATCCCCACGTTCATTCGCTCGAGCGTGTCGACCATGTCCGAGACATCCTGGTCCCCCCGCGACGACCCCAGGATCGTGCCCCCTTTCTCGTGGATATCGGCAACCCCCATCGGCGTCAGTTCAAGGGGGGCGTCACCGTACCGGTAGGAGAGCCCTTCGTAACCGTACCGGAAACCGAACACGGTCCGAACCCCGTAGTGGTGAAAGAGGCTCATCACGATCGCCCGGATCACGTCGTTCAGTCCCGGGCAGAGGCCCCCGCAGGTGACGATCCCGCACTTGAGCTTCGAGGGATCGAAGTAGATCCTCTCCCTGGGGCCGGCCATCTCGAGGGTGGGGGGTCTCTTTCCCTCCGCGAGGAGGGATTCGATCTCTGCCAGGTTGGAGTGGTAGAGCACGCGCTCCTCGTCGCTCACGAACTGAGCCCCGCTCATCGGGGAGGGGATGCGGCATTCGCTCAACCTGGACACCGCAAAGTCCAGATCGCTGTTCTTCATCGTAAACCTCCAGGAGCATCAGAGTCTCGGGTTTCGGCCCTTTCCCTTATAACATCC
>JAQYVQ010000020.1 GCA_030145435.1 Syntrophobacteria bacterium
CTTCGTACGTATGAGCTTCCGGTTCTGCGGGGCGGGAGAGGTGCAGCACGAGGACATCGCGCCGGGGGGAATAACGGGGAATCAGGCAGGGGCGATCTGGATCTCAGCAAGGGTCCCGACCGATTGCCGTCCCGGGACCTATCTGTATGAATTCTCGGTGTTCGACGGAAAGGGACATCAATCGAACAGCCTCGAGGCAACCTTTACACTGACGACCTTGATAGGGACACGACAATAGCAGCGTGTCCCCGATTACGGTGGCCGATTCTACCCACGGGCACTAGAACAGGGCGTAAATGAAGGGAGCCACTGAGCTGCCCTCTGTAAAGATAATGAGCGCACTCAGGAGGATGAGTACAAGGACGATCGGCGTCAGCCAGTAGCGTTTGCGCGTTCTCAGGAATTCCCAGAGTTCGGCGATCGTGGATTGATTTTGCATATTCCTCTCGTCCTCAGAATCGTTTCAGGAAGCGTTCCCTGGGCTGCGCGGCTTCCTCCCGGTCGACCCAGTAGGAGGAGGCCTTCGGGTCCGGCCGCACGGGCAGGGGGCGGCCGCCGAACAGGCGCTTCAGCCACGCCGACGGGGTGATCACCAGGAAGTAGGCGAGGGTGAGCACGAGCACATTTACGGTTCTCCCAATGAGGTGCGCGCACTTGAACCAGCCCGCATACACGTGCCTCGACCGGTAAGGGAACAGCAGGAAACAAACCCCCAGGAACCAGAGGAAACCGAAAAGGTAGGTGGGGACGGTTTTTTGTCTCCAGACGCCCAGAGCGCACAGGGCGCCGAAGAAGACGAAGACGACGAGTCCGAATCTTCGAATCGTTCGCGTGTCAGTCGAGTTCGAGTTCATCGCGCCAGTCTTCTTTTTCCTTCCAGAGGGGCTGCTCTTTTTTATACATCATACAGTCTTCGATGACCAGAACGTCTATCTCGGTGCGCATGAAACAGCGGTAGGCGTCTTCCGGCGTACAGATGATCGGCTCGCCCCGTACGTTGAAACTCGTGTTTACGATCACCGCACAACCGGTCAACCGCTCGAATTCTGCGATGACGGCATGGTAGTCAGGCTTCGTTTCCCGGCTCACCGTCTGGAGTCGCGCCGAATAATCCAGATGCGTGATGGCGGGCAGGTCGCTTCGTTTCGCCTTGAGGCGCTCCAGCATGGACATCCCCTCACCCGACGGTTGCGGCAGTCGCCTTTCTTCCCGTAGCCCCGCAACAAGAAGCATGTAGGGGCTTGCTCGGTCCGTCTCGAAGTATTCCGAGGCCTTTTCCTCGAGCACCGAAGGCGCAAAGGGCCGGAAGGATTCGCGGTACTTTATCTTCAGGTTCATCACGCTCTGGGTCTCTTCCCGTCGCGGATCCCCGAGAATGCTTCTCGCCCCGAGGGCCCTGGGCCCGAACTCCATGGGTCCGGCCATGTATCCGACGATCCTGCCTTCCGCGATGTGCTCGGCAATGCATCGGGCCCTCTGCCCGGCATCGAGATCCCGGTAGGGATAGCCTTTGCCCTTCAGGTACTGCTTCACCTCTTCGTTCGAGAAGGAAGGGCCGAGAAAAGACCCCTTCTGCCTGTCATCCCCTTCGGGGGTTTCCCGCGCATTACCCAGATAGCGATGCCATACCGACAAGGCGGCCCCCAGCGCCCCGCCCGCGTCGCCTGCGGCCGGCTGGATCCAAATGTTTCGGAAAGGGGCTTCCCTCAGGATCCTTCCGTTGGCCACGCAGTTCAGGGCCACCCCTCCGGCCAGGCAGAGGTCTTCCCGGCCCGTTTCTTTGTGCACGTGATGGGCCATCCGCAGAAGGGTCTCTTCCGTGACGGCCTGAATGCTGGCGGCCACGTCCATTTCCCTCTGCGTGATCTCTGTCTCCGGTTTCCGGCGAGGGCCGTCGAAGAGCCGCGCAAAGCGCCTGTTCGTCATGCGCAGGCCGCCGAGAAAATCGAAGTAGGAGAGGTTCAGGCGAATCGAACCGTCCTCCTTCAGGTCCACGAGCTCGGACAGGATGAGATCCTTGTACCGGGGGGTGCCGTAAGGGGCCAGCCCCATGAGCTTGTATTCGCCCGAGTTGACCTTGAAGCCGGTGAAGTAGGTGAAGGCAGAGTAGAGGAGGCCCAGTGAATCAGGAAAGTGGAGTTCCTTCATGAGGGCAATCTCTGCGCCCTCACCGAACCCATAACTCGCCGTCGCCCATTCTCCTACGCCGTCCACCGTCAGAATGGCCGCCTCTTCGAAAGGGGAAGGGTAAAAGGCGGATGCTGCGTGCGCCTCATGATGTTCCGTAAACAGCACCGGACCTTCGTATCCGGTCTCGTCCTTGACCACCCTGGGCATGTGCAGCTTTTGCCCCAGCCATGAAGGCATCGCTTCCAGCCAGGACCGAAGCCCCCGGGGAGCAACGGTCAGGTAGCTCATCAGGAGACGCTCGAAGGTGAGGAAGGGCTTGTCGTAGTAGACCAAGTAATCCACGTCGCGAATCGAGATGCCCGCCGCCTCGAGGCAGTACGCGACCGCATGTTTGGGGAATCTCGGGTCGTGCTTCTTCCTCGTGAATCTCTCTTCCTGCGCTGCGGCCAGGATGTTGCCATCCCGAAGGATGCAGGCGGCGCTGTCATGGTAGAAACAGGAAATGCCGAGTATGAACATGACCTTCCTCAGGGAGTGACCCGATTATGTTTCCTGCCGGGCAAAGACGACCACCCCACCGATGAGGGTCTTCTCCACCACTAGTTCTCTCAGGGCGTCCGGGTCGGCCAGGGGGTCCCCGGACAGGACGACCAGGTCTGCAAGCTTGCCCGGCTCGATCGAGCCGCGGCTGTCTTCCAGAAACACCTGCCAGGCAGCATCGATGGTGGTCGCCCGCAAGGCCTGCATTACATCGATGCGCTCTGCCGCTCCGAGCACCTTACCACTACTGGTCTCTCTTCGACTCGCTGTCCAGACGAGCAACAACGGGTCCATGGGCACCACGGGCGTATCCAGATGAATCGTGTAGCGCACCTGCTTGTCCAAGGCCGTCTTCAGGGGACTGATACGGGCCGCCCGTTCCGGGCCGAGGAAAATGTCCCGGTGGCGGTCACCCCAATAGTACACATGGGCCGGGAAGAAACTCGGCGTCATGCCCAGCACGCGGTACGACTCGAGCTGATCATCCCGCGTCATCTGTGCATGGACGACGATGTGTCTCGGATCGTCACGAGGGAATTCACGCTGCGCCTGCGCTACGGCATCGATGGTCGCATCGATCGCTGCATCCCCGTTTGCGTGTACGGCAACCTGCCAGCCCCGCGCATGAAGGTCTTTCACGATGCCTTCCAGCTCGTCCGCGGGCAGGGTCGGATACCCGCGATAATCCTGCGACGCATCCTCCGGCAGGACGAAGTAGGGTGCCGTGAGGTACCCCGTGTACCCTTGAATCGATCCATCGGAGATGATCTTTACGGCGCCCACAGTGAACTTGTCCGTCTGCTTCAGGGTGACTTGTCCGTCATCGATTGCGTGGGCAAGGGAGACCTCGGGCCAGACGACGAGGCGAAGCGGCACGAGCCCGATTCTCGAGGCCCACATCAGGCCGGACACTTGGGACGACAGGGCGAACCCGTTTTGTGCGGTTGTTACGCCCTTGCTCAGATAATCCTGGGAAGCGGCTCGCAGGATGGCGAGCTGTTTCCTCCACGGGAACGTCAGGGCCATCTCGAGCAGGGGTTCATGGGCTGTTTCTTTCAAGAGGCCTGTCATGCGGCTCGATGCATCTCTTACGATTTCGCCCCCTTCCGGGTCCGGACTCGCCTCGTTGATGCCAGCCTCTTCGAGGGCTACGCGGTTGACGACGCCCATGTGAGCGGAAATGTGCATTACGTAGATGGGGTGTTTTGTCGAGACCTGGTCGAGTTCGTCGCCCGTGATGAAGCGCTTCTCGGCGATCATCGTGTCGTCAAAGCCATACGCCACCACCCACTCGCCTTCCGGGGTCCGGGACGCCAGTTCGCGGATCTTCTCGAGGGCCTGGGCAATCGATTCCACATCCCCGATGGGCGGGCTGTTCACATCCGCCGCCACGGCCGACAACCCGCTTCCCGGAAAATGCCCGTGGGCCTCGATGAACCCGGGCAGCATCGTCTTGCCCTGAAGGCGGGTAACGATTGTGTCCGCGTCCACCTGCTCCAGGATCTCTTCCGTGCTCCCCACGGCAGCGATGCGTTCTCCTTCGATCAGGACGGCCTCGGCGATTCGATTCTGTTCGTCCATCGTCAGAATCCGGCCTTCCACGAAGGC
>JAQYVQ010000033.1 GCA_030145435.1 Syntrophobacteria bacterium
CTCAGGAAGAGGAAGTTATCATGCCAAGAGTAAAGAGAGGAAAGACGGCTCTCCGAAGAAGAAAGAGGCTGCTCAAGGAAGCGAAGGGCTACTACGGGGCCCGGAGCAAAACTTACCGAAAGGCGCGGGAAACCCTTTTACGGGCCTGGTCGTTCGCGTACCGGGACCGAAAGGTGAAGAAGAGGACCATGAGAAGCCTGTGGATCGTGCGTATCAACGCAGCGGCCCGTCTCGCGGACCTTTCCTACAGTGAGTTCATGGGCGGCCTGAAGAAGGCGGGCATCGAATTGGACCGCAAGGTTCTGGCCGACATGGCGGTGCACGATCAGAAGGGGTTCGAGCAGATCGCTGAAATCGCAAGGAAGCATGTGCCCCCGAGGACCGGAAAATCGGCATCCTCCCCCGCGAACGGACTGCAGGAAACGGTAAACACGCATGCGTGAGCAGCTTCTTGCTCTGAAGGAAGAAGTATCCAAGGCCCTGGGGTCGGCCTCAACCGACCAGGAGGTGGACCAACTCCGCACCCAGTACCTGGGCAGAAAAGGGCCGTTGACCAAGATTCTGCGGAGCATGAAGGACCTTTCCGAGGAGGAGAGGCCTCTCCTGGGGAACCTTGCGAACCAGATCAAGCAGGAACTGGCCGACCTCCTGGACGGTCGGCGCGAGAAGATCCGGGACGAGGAACGAAGACGAAAGCTACGACAGGAACGTATCGATATCTCCTTGCCCGGTCGGTTGCCTTCCCGGGGCGGCTATCACCCGCTCACCACCGTGACCCGCGAGATCATTGCCGTCTTCCAGGGAATGGGGTTCGAGGTTGTGGAGGGGCCGGAAGTCGAGTTGGACTTCTACAATTTCGAGGCCTTGAACTTCCCCCGCGATCATCCAGCCCGAGACATGCAGGACACCTTCTACGTGGCCGAAGATGTCCTGTTGCGCACGCACACGTCGAACGTACAGATCCATACGATGAAGGCGAGGACCCCTCCCTTTCGTGTGCTTGCACCCGGAACGGTATACCGCTGTGATTCCGACACCACCCATTCCCCGATGTTCCACCAGGTGGAGGGATTCCTCGTGGATCGGGAAGTCAGCTTCAGTCAACTCAAGGGCGTGCTGACCGTGTTCTGTCAGACCCTGTTTACCCCGGACGTACCCCTCAGGTTCAGGCCGAGCTATTTCCCGTTCACCGAGCCGAGCGCAGAGGTGGACATTGGATGCTTCCTCTGCAGGGGGGGCGGCTGTCGGGTCTGCTCCCAGACCGGCTGGCTGGAGATCCTCGGGTCCGGGATGATTCACCCGGAGGTCTTCCGGAGTGTAGGGTATGATCCGGACGATTACACGGGCTTCGCCTTTGGGGTCGGTATCGAGCGGATCGCCATGTTGAAGTACGGCATCGACGACATCCGCCTCTTTTTTGAGAATGACCAGCGGTTCCTCCAACAGTTTTGAAAAGCGGAGACCCCTTCCGTTGCAAGTTACCCTGGAGTGGCTGAAGAAGTATGTTGAGATCGAGGAGTCGGCGCAGGAGATCGCGGATCTGCTGACCCAGCAGGGGCTCGAGGTTTCGGAATGCGTTTCCGTGAGGCCTCACCTGCAGGGCGTGATCACGAGCCGGGTTGTCTCCCTCGAGCCGCACCCTTCGTCGCAAGGCCTGTGGGTATGCCGGATGGACACGGGCAAAGAGGATCGCACCGTGCTTTGTGGCGCCCAGAACGTGGCCGTAGGGGACTGTGTTCCCCTCGCCGTGCCCGGGACGGCCATCCCCGGCGGGAAGGTGATCGAGGCCACCACCCTCCATGGAGTGTTTTCCGAGGGGATGCTGTGCTCCGAACTCGAACTGGAGCTTTCCGAGGATCATGTGGGCATCATGAAGTTGCCCTCGGACACATTACCGGGGCAGGAACTCGGCAGGGCCCTCGCACTCGAAGACGATGTGTTGGGCATCGAAGTGACGCCCAACCGTCCGGATTGTCTGAGCGTGATCGGCGTTGCCAGGGAGATTGCGGCCAAGAAGCAGAGGGAACTGCGTCTTCCGAAGATCTCCCCGGAAGAGCAGGGCCCGTCCAGCGCCGAGGCGAGTTCGGTCCAGATCCTTGCCCCTGAAGCCTGCCCCCGTTATGTAGGCCGCGTCCTCGAAGGCGTTCGGGTGGGCCTCTCCCCTTTCTGGCTGCGCAGGCTTCTGAGCCTCGTGGGCCTGAGACCCATCAACAACGTCGTGGATGTCACCAACTTCGTGATGTTGGAGTGGGGGCAGCCGCTCCACGCCTTTGACCTGGACCGACTCGAGGAGAATCGGATCGTCGTGCGCACGGCGAGGCATGGGGAGACCATCACGACCCTGGATGGGGAAGAGCGAAAACTCATCCGGGAGGATCTGCTGATCTGTGATGCCCACCGCCCTGTGGCCCTGGCAGGGGTCATGGGAGGGCTGGAGAGCGAAATCGGCGACGGAACGACACGTGTGCTTCTCGAGAGCGCCTTCTTCGAACCGAGGGGAATTCGCAGGACCGGAAAGCGGCTGGGTATCTCGACAGAGGCATCCTACCGATTCGAGCGGGAGATCGATAGAGAGGGCTGCCTCCGGGCAGCCGACCGTGCGTCCGAGATGATGACGTCCCTGGCGGGGGGCAGGCTTCTGGCCGGTGCCCTGGATGTCTATCCGATCCCCTATCGTCCCAGCAACGTCCGAATGAAGGCCTCCAAGGTCAACCGACTCCTGGGCACGTCCATCGAGAAGGAGAAGATCCTCGGCTACCTGACAAGCCTCGAGATGGATGTCAGGGACGAGGAGGGAGACGTATTCGAGGTGACGCCCCCCTCCTTTCGTCCGGATCTCCGGATGGAAATGGATATAGTGGAGGAGGTGGCCCGAATCTACGGTTACGATGCGATCCCCACCCACCTGCCGGAGGCCCCTGTTTCGGTCGTGCTCGCTGAGCCGGAACGCCGGGCGGAAGAACTGGCCAGGGATGTCCTCGTCGGGACGGGGTTCTGCGAGGTCGTAAACTACAGTTTCAGCGGGCCGGACCTCCTCGAGCCTCTCGGTTTTCCGGACGGCGATGTTCGGACCGTGCCGGTGCCCCTCCAGAATCCCCTGAGTGAGGCACAAGGGTTCCTGCGAACTACCCTGGTCGGCCTGCTCCTCGACACGGTGGCGAGGAATCTGCGGCAGAGGAATCGGGATCTCTGGTTTTTCGAACTGGGCAGGGTTTTTCTGCCCTGCGCGGACCAAGTCCTTCCCGAGGAGCGAAAGATGCTGGCCGGGGTAATGGCAGGGAGGCGGTACACGGAAAGATGGAATCAACCGGACGCCGAAGTCGATGTTTTCGACCTGAAAGGCACCCTGGAGGTCCTGCTGGAGGCCTTCGGGATACGGGGATTCGAATGGAATCGATCGGAACAAGTTTCTTGTTTACATCCAGGGTGTTCCGGTGATATTCTAATAAATACAACAAAGATTGGCTATGCGGGGAAACTGCACCCGTCGATTCAGGAGGTCTTCGAGATCGAGGAGGACGTCTATCTCTTCGAATTGGAATTCGAGAGTCTTGCCTCCCGCGTGGATCGTCCGAAAGAATACAGGCCTTATGCGAGAAGGCCACCCGTGCAGAGAGATCTCGCGCTCGTGCTGGACGAGGCAATGACCTACAGTCAGGTGATCGAGAAGATGCGGGAGCTTGCCGATCCTGGCGTTACGGAGATCGAGTTGTTCGACCTTTATCGAGGCCCCCCCGTTTCTGAGGGCAAGCAGAGCATGGCGTTTCGGATAACCTACCAGGATCCATCGAGAAATTTGACCGACGAGGAGATCAACAGGATTCAAGAGGCCTTTTTGGGCCAACTCCTTCCAGGGTTGGGGGCCCATCTGCGTTGAATCCTTGCGTAAAAGGATAGAGAACAGGTATGGTTCACGTAAACGTCCATTTGTTCGGGGGGAGGGCAAGTTCATGACCAAAGCAGATATCGTGGCGGCCATCTATGAGAAGGTGGGCATCTCGAAGACCGAATCATCGGATGTTGTGGAGAGCGTTTTCGAGATCCTGAAAGAGACCCTGGAAAAGGGTGAAAAGGTAAAGATCTCGGGCTTCGGCACCTTCATGGTGAAAGAGAAGAATTCGAGAAAGGGAAGGAACCCCCAGACAGGTGACGGAATCACCATCACGGCAAGGAACGTACTCACCTTTAAACCCAGCCAAGTACTGAAAAAGGCCATGAACGACGGGCGAGAGGATTCAGCATAGTCATGGTGGGAAGGCATGGCGGGGAGGGGGAAAATGATGGGGGTTGCATGTCAGGCATGCCCAGTTTTCACAGATAGGGGGGTATCGACATGAGCGCTGTAGTCAAACGGGTCGCTTCGAAGAAGACCTATCCGATTCCGGATAAGCTCTACTTCAAGATCGGCGAGGTAGCCGAGATCACGGGTGTGAAGCCCTACGTTCTCCGCTACTGGGAATCCGAGTTCAAGATGGTCAACCCTTCCAAGAGTCGCTCCCGCCAGCGTCTCTACCGGAAGAGTGATGTGGAGCTGATCTTCCGGATCAAGGAGTTGCTCTACGAAGAGCGGTACACGATCAATGGTGCACGGAAGAAGCTGAAGGAACTGGGCTACGGGAGGATCTCGCAGCCGGAGCTCCAGTTCGAAAAGGTGGAGAGCAAATCCGCCCTGGACAAAGTGATTCAGGAACTGAAAGAGATCCAAGATCTCCTGTCCGAGTAAGACCCCTCGAGCGCATGGGCATGCAGGGCGGTCCACAACCGCAGCTACCCATGACCACGGCCCTGCAAAGGAGCGAGGAGGACATCATGGAGATTGTCCGACGGGTCCGGGAGATCAAGAAGGTGGAGTTAGACCTCGCCGATGCAGCCATCCCCTCGGAGACTTGATCTAGGTTGGCCTTCCTGGCTGAGATGAAGCGATTCCTCTTTCGTTCCGCGGCCCTCCCTTTCTGGATGTTGTTGGGGGCCATTGTTGGCCTGTTCCTCCTCGAGCAGTTCCCCTTCGAGATTTGGACCAAAACCCGACACTACCTGTTAACCGCCCCTTTTTTTTATCAATCTCTGATCCTGTACCTCCTTGCCCTGGTTCTGGCCCTTCTGACCTACCGGAGCCTCTACAACGTAAAGATCCTCCTTGCCAGTTTCCTGTTTCTGATGATGGGTGTCTTCAGCATGCTCTATTTCATCGGGTTCCAGATGCCGAACGGGGGGATCCATAGGATCGGAAAGGACGAAGGCGTCCACCTGCTGCTCTACTTGCTCTACAGCACGGTTCTCCTGCTCCTTGCGCTGGTTCCTTCCTATCTCCCGAAGCTCTTGACCCGTTTCTGCCTCGCCTCGTTCATCCTTCTCGAGTTGGTCGTCATGATCGCCTGCCCGGATTCCCTGTCGACGGCCATGAAAGCGCATGTTCCCTGGATGCTGAAACAGCCGGTGTCGATCGTTCTCGGTCTGAACGCGGCTGTCGCCGTGCTGGCGCACATCCTGTCCGTCCGGAGGCGGGATCCTTACTCATGGTCGATCACGGCCCTTCTCGTCCTGTTCTCGATTGCCTTCCTCGTAAGAGGGTCGGAACGAGAGATTCTGCTCCTGCACCTGGTGCCGATTGTGCTGGCCCTGATGGTGATGGCGAACCTGACGGCCAGTCTCTCCCATCATGCCCATTATGACCAGCTCCTGAACATCTACAATCGAGGCCACTGCAACAACATCCTCGAAGGGAAGGGCAAGTCGCTGGGCAAACGGTTCGCCCTGGCAATTCTTGACCTCGATCATTTCAAGAAGGTCAACGATCGGCACGGCCACGCGGCCGGGGACCGGGTTCTGTATGAGGTGGCGCAGAAGGTCCGTGAAAAGGCCCTGCCCCGGGGGATTACGTGCCGGTACGGAGGGGAGGAACTCCTGGTCGTGTTTCCCGGCACCTCTCTCGAGTACGCGGAGAAGGTGGGACGGGAGGTTGTCTCCTCGATCGCCCAGATGAGAATCCAGGTGGGAGGAAAGAAGAAGAAAAAGAAGGACCTGCGTATCACCGTGAGTGGCGGGCTGGCGGCCGGAAGAGCGGGGAAGGACGACGTGATGGCCGTGCTGGAGTCGGCCGATCGGGCCTTGTACCGGGCGAAACGGCTGGGAAGAAATCGGCTGACCGTGGTCCGCAAGCGGACAGCCCAATAGCAGAGCGTTGAAAAGAATGCCCACTGTAGGAGGCTGTTGAGAAATGGTCATATGCAAGGCGTACGAAACTTGTCCCCGCGAAGGCGGGGATCCATGTCATAATGAGGCGTACACCGTCCGCCGCAGTGACGAGGCCATTGGGTGTGAGTCGAAGCTGGGGGATTGCCACGCTTAGGCAGCGTCATTAAATTAAGGTGTCATGTTTACTTAAGGACTTTCAGTCCTGATGCACGAATCAAACCATCCCAAATGGCCATTCATGTTAATTGACCCTTTCATTTCTCATTAAAGGTTGCTACCTTTATTAATTGACG
>JAQYVQ010000118.1 GCA_030145435.1 Syntrophobacteria bacterium
AAGAAGCGCAAGTTGGGCATCCCCGTGGTGATGGACCGGATCGTGAGCGTGAGTGTGTGTTTCGTGTTCGAGGAGATCTTCGGTCCGGAATTCACGAGATCCAACTTTGGGTTTCGAAGAGGCAAGAGCCAACACCAAGCCATCGGACATGTTCGACAGTACGGGACCGAGGGATACAAGTGGTGCGCATCGATCGACTTGGAAAACTTCTTCGACAAGATTCCCCATGAGTTGATCTTGAAACTCATCCGGAGAAAGATTGCTGATGAGCGGCTCGTGACGCTGATTGCAAGAGCGATCAAGGCCGGGGTGATCGTCGATGGGAAGTTCGAGAAGACGACCGAGGGATGCCCGCAAGGATCCCCCGTGTCACCCATGCTGTCCAACATCGTCCTGAACGAACTGGACCAGGAACTTGAACGCCGAGGGTTGCGGTACGCACGATGGGCCGACGACTTTCTGATTTTGGTAAAATCGGAAAGGGCGGCCAAGCGGGTTATGGAGGGGGCGATCCGATACCTGGAGGAGCATCTGGGCCTGCCCGTAAACAAGGAGAAGAGCCAGGCAACAAGGCTCAAAGAGGTTCCGTTCCTAGGCTTCGAAATCCTCGGGGGCAGGGTACGGCTGAGCAGCAAAGCCCGAGCCAGATTCAAGGACAGAGTACGGCATCTAACCCACCGGAATAACCCCTATTCCATGTGCCAGGTGATCCAAACCCTCAACGAGTACCTGGGGGGATGGATCGGATACTACCGAATCCAGGAGTTCAAGTGCCCGCTCCGGGACCTCGACCGATGGATACGTAGTCGGCTTCGATCGATGCAGCTGAAGAAGTGGAAGAACCCAAAGAAGTTTCAGCGAATCCTCATTCATACCGGCTACCGAGTCAAAGAGGCCCGGCGGATCTGGGTCAAGATGGACCGATGGCGATCGGTGAATCGGAAGGAGGTACGCTTCGTCATGAACCTGAATTGGTTCAGAAGGCAGGGATTGACCTTCCTGCATGATTTCACCGGCACGAATCTCGAACTACCGTTCGGTCGCTGATCGAGGAGCGGCTTACCTGGCCGGTACGAGCCGTTCTGTTGGGAGGGGGTGGCCTCTAAGGCCACTTCCTACCCCATATCGGCTGGGGTTGCTCCCATTCCCCACGCACCACTTGGATCCCCGCTTTAGCGAGGATGACAGTGCGTGGTGCTGAGGGGATGACGGCTGTCAATAAAGCCAGAACGGTGGCTCGGGAAATGTGGCCGCTAGTTCGATTAGCCACATCTTGCCCGATGCCAAAGACCCTCTCAGGGCCTCTGCAAGCCCGGACGGTGAATCCACCCGTGTGGCCTGCGCACCGTAGGATCGTGCAAGGGCCACGAAATCTGGATTGGACAATCTCGATTCGTGCTCGTTGTTGTAGAATCCGCGTTGCAGGAAGGCGATGATGCCGTAGGCATTGTCGTTTGACACGATGACCGGGAACCCGATGTCGTGCCGCATGCATGTGGCGAGTTCGTGCGAATTGTACATGAAGCCGCCGTCGCCGATGAGCGCAACGACCGGTTTGTCGGGGCAGGCAACCTTGGCGCCTACGGCTGCAGCAAAGGAAAAGCCGATCGTGGTGCTCCCCTTTGTGCCCATCAGGGCTCCGGAGAAGAAAGAGGGATAGAAATACTCTGCCCAGTATCCGAGTTGTGTGTTGTCGACGCAGAGGATGCTTTCCCTGGGTAGGCAGTCGCGGATGCGATCGAGATACTCCAGTTCGATCCGCGTCTTGCGAATCTCACGGAGTTCGCCTTCCAAGCCGGTTCGCATGTCACGAACGGAATTCAAGCGATCCTCGGCGGCGGGATGCCCCTCCAGGCCCTTGAACAACCCTTTGACGATGCCGGGGACGTGGCCCGTAAGGGCGATTTCCGTCTCGTAGTTCTTGCCTATCCACCTGTCGTCCCAGTCAACGTGGATGAGCCGGGGCAATGTCAGGCCGTGCTGTTTGACGTCCGATTCCCTGAGCCTCGTTCCAATCGCAAGGCATACGTCCGCCGCCTGAACCATCTCCCTAACGGCCCCCCCTCGTGCGGCATGGCCAAAGGCGAGGGGGTGGTCTTCTGCGAGGATGCCCTTGCCGTTCGTTGTCGTGACCAGTGGGGCCGTCAGTGCGTCCGCAAGTTGACGGACCTCATTGGCGAGGTTCGCCCGAACCGCTCCCGTCCCTGCCAACAGGAGCGGCTGTTTCGCGTTACGAAGCATGGACAGGGCCGGGTCCAAGTCGGGAACGGAACCTTGAGCGTCTTCGGATCCGGGGGCTCCCGCATCGGAGGCGGGCTCGATGAGAAGATCAGTAGGTACTTCGAGGTACACGGGTCCCGGCCTTCCGGAGAGTGCGATACGAATGGCTTCCCCTGTCAGGGCATGGATGTTGTCCCCCTCCCGGACCTTGAGTCTGGCCTTAGTAATGTTCTTGAAGAGCCCGTCCTGATCCTCCAGTTCGTGTAGCACGCCCAACCCTTTCCCGATTTTGGGCGCATGGATATTCGTGGTGATCAGGAGCACGGGTGAACAACTTCCCCACGCCTCCTGGATTGCCGGCACCACGTACCCGGTTCCGGGTCCGGTGGAGGCTGCGACCACGCCGAGCCTGTTGCCTGCCCGGGCGTAGCCGTCGGCCATGTTCGTGGCCGTGGCCTCCTGGCGACAGAGTATGTGCCTTATGGAGGGTTCCTGCCGCAATGCCTCATAAAGCCGGATATTGTGTATGCTGGGAATGCCGAACAGGGTGTCCACGCCGGCTTCTTTGAGTGCCGTGACGATGCCGTCCGCTCCTGATCCCATCTCGGGCAAGCTCCTTTTCTTCTTGGATGGTAGACTACCCCTTCTATCATAGACCAAGAACCTTAAATCTCAAAGGGTAGCCTGGGTTTGTTTTCCTGAACTATTTTAATGGTTTAGCCTCCCGGAAAACGAAGAGATGGGAGGTGTTAACCGTATGTCGAGCTAAGATCTGAGCTAGGTTCAAATATATGGGCCTACGTTTTCTTGACGAATGCGGCTTTGCCTGCAAGCATGAGGCAAAGATATCCGACCGGAGGGAAACAACCCTATGGAATTCCATGTTGCAACAAACCAAGGCGAATACGACATTGAGGCGCACGTTCGGTCCATCGGCGAGGATTTGTTGGTGGCCATAAGCGGCGGGGAGAAACCGCACATCGGGGCCGTGGCCGCGGCGCAATCGCGGCCGAGCCTGAAGGACCCCACCGTGACGAGCGCCACGGCATCCGTGATCTGTTACGTTGGCCACAAGGAGGACGACCTGGCCAAGCATGCCGCCGAGAAACTGGCCGCCTCCTTCAACACCCGTGTGGTCGTCACGGCCGGAATTCACTGGGACAACTTGAGCGAAGAGGGAATCCAAAAAGTGATCCGGCACAGCCGGTTACTCCTCGACCTTGTCGTGGACCGGATCGAGGCCGAATCTCTTTCCCCTGCCACCGGAGGAAAACCATGAAGAAGACCGTGTCCGAGCGAATCATTGTCGGGATCACAGGGGCCAGCGGCGCGATCTACGGCGTGAGAAGCCTCCAGTTGCTAAAGGAGAAGGGTTTCGAGACCCACCTGATTAT
>JAQYVQ010000126.1 GCA_030145435.1 Syntrophobacteria bacterium
TGGGTCAGATTCGGCCGCGACGATCGAGCAAGACCGCAGGCATAGCACCGCTATGTCGAGGATCTTGCGAATGAGGAGGGGTTGAAGATGGCCCAAATCTGGGATGCGAAAATGTGAAGTTATTTCTGCGCGAACCCTAAGCAGTGACCAGGCTTCCGGCGGTGTTGTAACACTCCGTCAGCTTCTCTTTGAGGATTCTCGTAAACTCTTTTATCGTCTCCCCGTTGTAGTAGATCGGTTCGCCCACGACCAGGGAGACCTTGACCCTCTCCCAGAAGGGGATGAAGGACTGAAACGACCCGAAAGGCAGCTTTGAATACCCGGGACTCAAGGGGATGATGGGTAGCCTGGCGTCGGAATTCATGAAGGCCTGCATCTTCGCGGTGGCGGCCAGCCCCTTCTCCAGTTCTCCCACGTGACCCTGTACCCGGGTCCCTTCCGGATACAAGAGCAGCAGGGCCCCCTGTTTCACAGGCTGCAGCAGACGGCCGACATCGCTCGGCCTGAACCCAATTTCATCCTTCTTCCGGTTGATGCTATAGGCCCCCATTTTCTTCATCCACCACCTCCGGGCTGTCAGAAGCGTGGTCGAAGTGTCGAAGAAGTCCGGCTTGGAAAAGGTGTACATCATCCGGTCGATGAAACACCCTGTGGCAACCAGGTCAAACCAGTGGGAGTGCTTCGAGGCCAGGATGGCCGGCGCATCCTTGGGGATGTTTTCCGCTCCCACGATCTCTTGAACAGCGAAAAGAGGTAACAGGGCCCTGCAGATCCTCCTCGACATACGATACAGTCTCTCATTGATATCCAAATCGCTATCCGAAAACAGTCCAGATTGATCGGTCATGCCTAACCTTCTCCTCTCAGATGTACATTCGATCCGCGAACGGAATCGATCTCCTTCAACAACATATCGTCAAAACCTGAAAGATATAGCAGAATCAGGTGTCGCTTGTCAATAAACGAGGGGGCTTGCCCTGTCAGCCGACGGCTGACTTGGCCGCCGGGACAGCTTCCCGCGGGGCCTCCGCAGAGAAGTCTGCTTTCGGAAGGGTGAAAGAGAAGGTGCTGCCCCTTCCCTTGCGGCTCTCCACCCAGATGTTCCCGCCGTAGTAGGAAATGATCTCCTTGCAGATCGGAAGCCCGAGCCCTGTCCCGCTCGGTTTGTCCTCCAGCGTGTCCTCGGACACCTGCCTGAACTTGTCAAAGATCATCTCGAAGTGCTTCTCTTCGATTCCAATCCCCTGATCGGATACGCTCACCTTGATCCAGTCCGGCCTTTCGCCGGTCCGCTTCCCTTCCAACACCTCCACCTCGACCCGGACCTCCCCCCCGACCAAAGAGAACTTAACGGCATTGGCCACCAGATTGGTGATCACCTGCTGGATCCTGTCACGGTCCACCAAGACAGGCGGAAGATCCGGATCGATATCCAGATTCATCCGCAGGGACTTCTCCCGGAGAAGCTGATGCTGGAACTTGGTCACGTCCTTGAAGATTTCCTCGATGGATACCAAGTCGTCGTTGTAGACCATCTTGCCCGCCTGGATCTTCGAGAGGTCGAGGAAGTCATTGATGAGCCTGGCCAGGCGATCGCTCTCGACCTTAATGATCTCCGCGAATTCCCTCCGGGTCTCCGGGGCCTCGTCCTCGTACTGGAGAAGGATTTCAGCGAAGGACCGGATCGAAGTAAGCGGAGTTCGCAGCTCGTGAGACACGGAGGAGAGAAAAGAGTCTTTCAACTCGTCCGCTTTCTTCACCCCTTCATAGGCCTTCTTCAGGTCCGCCGTCCTCTCCCTCACCCGCCTGTCGAGCTCTTCGTTGATTCTTCTTACTTCCTGCTCCACCTGCTTCCGCTCGTCGATCTCTTTCTCGAGTTCCCGGTTCTTGACCAGCAACTCCTGGTTGCGTTCTTCAACCCTGCTCTCGAGCTCCTCGCGGGCGTTTCGCAGCTCGCTGATAAGATAGATCGTGAAATAGCCGACGATGGACGAAACGAGGAAGGGAGTGATGAAGCCGGCCCACAGGAGGTCCGGGTGCAGGTGACCCGTCAACAGAAAGCTCAAGACAATGCAGATCACCTCGGAGAGAAGGACCGCGACAAGGACAATGAGACAAAACAGGTAGCCCGGTCTCACGGCCATGAGTAGGTTCGTAATCTTCCTTGTGAACTCCCGAAGCACGTACACTTCTCCGCAGAATCGTTGGCACCGGAACTCCTACGATACTCTCTCCATCGGCTATGTAGCTGTTTTTCTTTACGGTTTTAAGTCGTCACAGGAGGGCCAACGGGGTCTTGACCCACCCTTCATCGTAGGGCGTGTTGAAGTTCCACAGGAAGCCGAAGACGGAGATCTTCCACTCCCCACCGACCCTCATGAACTCCATGTCGTAGCGGCCGTGGCCCCACATGGCCCGCACGATTGCGGTGGGCTCCAACAAGTAGAAGATCCCTGTCGCTTTGTCGCCTTCCACCGTGACAACAGGGTTCAGAATCAGGTGTGAAGCGGAGAACCGGTCCTTTTCGTGCCGGACCAGGCTGTAGAATTCTGTGAGCGCCTCCCTGCCCTCGCACGCATAGGTGATCGCGGCTTCACCCTCTCCCGGTTCCCCCCTCGTCTGAACATCCAGCCTGGCATCGTCGGTGAAACAATCGATCACCTTGTCAAATTCGCCATAGTCGAGCCAGTACGTGTAGTTCCACATCAGCTTCTTGATCTCCTCCACATCCTCGAGCTTCCCGATCCTTGCCTCGAGCTCTTTGAGCGACATAATGCATCCTCCTCTAAGCTTTCCTCTTACGACCTGACCCCTTTCTGCTACCGGATTCTTCCTTCTCCCCTCTGGGGAGAAGGTCAGGATGAGGGGGAGCTTCTGTGCCACCCTCACCCTGGCCCTCTCCCTCAAGGGAGAGGGAAACCAAGGCGCTAGTGGATTCCCGCCTGCGCGGGAATGACGGCTGGTTGGTTATTCCCCTTTCCTGCGGGCGCCTGGGATTCACGGGAACGACGGATTCTAGACTGCGAACATTGCGAGGCCCTTGGTAAAGGGCCGAAGCAATCCCCCTGCCTAACGGGCTATCGGCGCCGCTATTCCCAGGGGGATGCGTGGCCCTTGAGTCCGCCATCCACGTAGAACACTTGTCCGGTCAAGGTCCAGGACTCCTCGCGTACCAGCCAGAGCATTGCGTCGGCCACATCCTCCGGATGAACTTGCCGGTTCATGATCGTTTTCGTCCGGTTGAAGTACTCGTAGAACGCCTCGGGCTTTCCACCGCTGACTGCGCCGAAGGCCTCCCCTGTCCACTGAAACATGGGCGTCATGACCCCGCCCGGGGCTATGCAGTTCACCGTGATGTTGAAGGCCCCCACCTCCCGGGCCATGGCAAGGGTCATGGTGTGGACGCCGCCCTTGGAAGCACAGTAATGGGTGTGCAGCGGTTCCGGGTTCCTGCCGTCTATGGAACCGATGTTCACGATACGGCCCCAGTTCTGTGCGATCATGTGGGGAACCACGTACTTGGCACACAGCCAGGGTCCCTTGAGGTTGACGTCAACGGTCACATCCCACTGCTCTTCGGAGATTTCCCAAAAAGGGGCGAAGGTGCAGACGCCGGCGTTGTTCACCAGGATGTCGATCCGCCCGAACTCGTCCATCACCCTCCTGGTCATGGCCTCCACCTCGGCGGCCTTGCTCACATCGCACGTGATGGGGAGCGCCCTGCCCCCCAGCGCGGTGATCTCCTCGGCGACCTTCCCGAGGCCCGTCTCCGTGGCGCCCGGAAGCGGAACGACGGGATTGTCCTTGCAGATGTCGACCAGGGCCACGCTCGCGCCTTCCCGGGCCAGGGCAAGCGCGTGTGCCGCTCCCATACCGTGTCCGGCGCCCGTAACGATACCGACTTTGCCTTCCAGTGTTGGCATCTTCTGCGACCTCCTCTCTGTAGCGCTTTGCCGTCATCCCCGCGCAGGCGGGGATCCCTCAGCTCCTGAAGCCACTGGATTCCCGCTTTCGCGGGAATGACGGGCGGTGATGAGTTTCGGGTTGGGGGGTCAAGGCTTGGGCGCCTTCGGGGTAGCCATCACCTGCCTTACCGTCAGCAGCAGGGATTCGACGGAAAAGGGCTTCTGGAGAAGGGCCACTCCAGGGTCCAGGACACCGTGTTCGGCAATGGCGTTATCCGTGTAGCCTGACACGTAGAGCACCTTCATCTCCGGGTGCCAAGGATCCAGGCGCTCGACAAGATCCGGGCCGCTCATCCTGGGCATGACGACATCGGTCAGCAGCAAATGGATAAAGCCCGTGTGTTGTTCCGATATGAGAAGAGCTTCTCCGGCGTTGGATGCCACCAGAACCTTGTAACCGCTTCGCTGCAGGACATCCCGAACCGCCCTGCGCACCATCTGCTCATCCTCGACGAGCAGAACGGTCTCGGTGCCCCGAAAGGTCTCCGGCAGGGCTTGTCTCGCTTCCTCTGCCTCGGGACGATCCGGAACACTTGGCAAGTAGATCGTAAACGTTGTACCCCTTCCGGGTTCACTGGAGACCGATATACGACCTCTGCTCTGTTTAACGACACCGAAGACGGTCGACAGCCCCAGACCCGTTCCCAGATCTGCTTCTTTGGTCGTGAAGAATGGCTCGAAAATGTGAGACTGCGTCTCCTCGTCCATCCCGTGCCCGGTATCGCTCACGGTGAGCCTTACGTAAGGGCCCGGCTCTGCGTCAATGTGCTCACGCACATAATCCTCGCCCAGCCTCACCTCGGCCGTCTCGATGGTTAACGTGCCGCCCTGGGGCATCGCATCCCGTGCATTGAGTACGAGGTTCATCAGGATTTGCTCGAGCTGGCCGGGATCCGCTTTTACTTGACCCGTATTCGTATCCAACAAGGCTTCGAGTTCAATGTGTTCGCCGATCAAACGCCGAAGCATCCCCTGCACTCTCTGCACAACTTCGTTGAGATCCAGCACCTTTGGCTCGACCATCTGCTTGCTGCTGAATGCAAGCAACTGGCTGGTCATGGACGCGGCCTGTTCCACGGCCTTCTTGATCTCGTCACACTCTCGGTGCAAAGGATCATTCTCCGCAATATCCATCGACATGAGATCGGCACTGACGGAAATGGCGGTCAGCAGATTGTTGATGTCGTGAGAAATCCCTCCGGCGAGCCTCCCGATAGCGTCCATCTTTTGCGATTGACGAAGTTCTGTTTCCAGCCTCGCTCTTTGCTCCTCGGCCTGCTTGCGTCTCGTGATATCCAGGTTGGTCCCCGTCACCCGGACGGCCTTGCCGTCCTCCGCCCTCTCGACGACCCGGCC
>JAQYVQ010000186.1 GCA_030145435.1 Syntrophobacteria bacterium
CTACTTCCTCAGGATCACCAATTTCAGTCGTCTGTTCGTGCTGCTCTTCGGTTTCATCAATGTCGTCTTCCTGGTCCTCTTGCGGATCGTCGTGAAGAAATTCCTCCACAACCTGCGATCCAAGGGATACAATTTTCGCAGAATCCTGATCGTGGGAACGGGCAAACGTGCGCGCTCCGTTGCCAAGAAGTTGCACGCCCATCGAGAGTGGGGAATGGTCGTTTACGGTTTTCTGTCCCAAACCCCTGAGGAAGTGGGAAAGCAGCTCGACGAGGCCAGAGTGCTCGGTTCGTTGGAGGATCTTGAGGAGGTCATCTCCACCAACCCGATCGATGAGGTGCACATCGCCCTTCCGCTCCTCAACCTGGACACCATCACCTCCCTGCTGGAAATCTGTGAAGAACAGGGAATCCGTACGCGCGTCATGATGGACCTATACTCACCAACGATTTCCCAGATTCATCTCGAGGATTTCCGCGGAACCCCCATGCTGACGTTCACCGCCTCTCGGATGGAAACGAGGGAGATGGTCGTCAAAGAGACGATCGACCGTGTGGGCGCCTTTGGGATGATCCTGCTCCTGTTCCCTCTGTTCCTTTTCCTCTCACTCTGCATCAAGGTCACGTCCAAGGGCCCGGTCTTCTTTGTCCAGGAACGCGTGGGGCTGCACAAGCGTAGGTTTCTCATCTACAAGTTCCGGACCATGGTGCACAACGCAGAAGAACTTCTAGAATCGCTCCAGGACAAGAACGAGCTTTCCGGCCCGGTCTTCAAGATCAAGGATGACCCCCGTTGCACATTCGTGGGAAAACTCCTAAGGAAGACGAGCCTGGATGAACTCCCGCAGTTGATCAACGTACTGAAGGGAGAGATGAGCTTCGTGGGCCCTCGACCGCCCCTTCCCTCCGAGATCACCCAGTACGAGTCCTGGCAGTACAGGCGGCTAAGCATGAAGCCCGGCATCAGCGGCTTGTGGCAGGTAAGCGGGAGAAATACACTGGATTTCGAGAAGTGGATGAAGATGGACCTTCAGTATATCGACAACTGGTCCTTGAAGCTCGACTTCATCATCCTCCTGAGGACCCTTCCGGCTGTGTTACTCGGCCGCGGGGCTTCCTAGCAGGTCAGCCCATCTCCTGAAACAACCGTCCCCATTTGGTACCCATCATCTGCTGCACGCGCTTCTTTCCGACAAAGGGATACCAGATCCCGTCATAGTAGGTCCGGGAGGCAAGATAAGACCAGGGCACGATCGGGGTACGCAAAAGCACCTTCTCGAAGGGTTTCAGCAGCCCGTGATAGATCATCTTCTGGCCTCGACTCGCGAAGTTGTCCGTGCTGCGGAACTGCCAGTTCACCTTCGAGATGTCCTCCCCCACAATTTCGATCTCCCTGAAATCCCCACACCCCAGCCCCCTTTCGTGGGCGAGCCGGATGAAGTCCAGGGAGAGGGGATCGAAGCCCATCATATGCGCGGAGACGGCATCAATAGCGACCATGTCTGCGCTCGCCAGAATCAGGTCCTTCTCGTACGGGATCATGGCCCGCGGCCCGGCCCCATCACCTACAAAGGTTCCATCCATCACGGCAAAAAGGCCGGAAAAGATCTCCTTCTGAATCGTCAGGAGGTCCACCAGGGTCTCGTGGATGGTCGCGTGGGCCCAGTGTCGTTCGTGGTGGAGCAGGGCCCCGAAGGCGTTCTTCATCGCCCCGGTCATGGTCGTAAAGACGTGTGTCTTGACTGTGGGCAGATGGAGCATGTTCTCATCAAGGAACCGCTTGGGTATGAAAATCCCGTCGGGAAACACATCGTTCAACGTGAGCATTTCTCCCTTCGGCTCGTACCGAATCCATTCGCCCCTCTGGATCAGTTGCTGGAACTCGCTCAGTTTTTCGGGTTGAAGGTGCACGTTTTCGAGCCCGTGCTTCCCGACGACAATCTGTTTTTGTTTGTTGTTGACCTCCCCGATCTTTCCGTCCACAACGACCGTCCGGTTGTGGCATCCGTAGATGTTCTCTTTGGGAACCCCGTCCTCAAGGAGCGTCTGGATCACCCCCTCCAGCTGCCAGGGCGTCGTTGAGCATCCCGGATAGAAAAGCTGCCAGGAAACGTTGATCTTCAGGGCGATCTTCTTGTCCATGGCAAGAAACTTGTCGTAATCCGCCATCCGCATCAGCTTCTTGTAGTCCTCGACCACCGTCTCAGGGTGGGTCTTCAGAACCGCCACCTTCGCTCTGGCCATCTGTTCGGCTCCTCTTCCGCAGGGTACCTCGGGGCCGACCTCGGTCACGCCCCGTCGCATCCACGACCTTGGCATACGTCTTTGGTTAGGCTTTGTTTAAAATTCTCTCCGTTTGTGGTACTAACTAGGATCCAGGATACCGAGGGCCCTCCCATACGTCAATCAGAGGGCCTCTGAACCAACATCTATTCAGGCTGCGCCATGGTCATTGAATGCCCAGGATGTCATGAAACATATACGGTCGACATGCCGTCCATGGCTCCCGACGGCGTCGAGATTCACTGCAAGAACTGCAACCGGAGCTTTCTGATCCGGCCCCATGGAGCCCGGAGGGCTGCAGAAAACCCGGTGGAAAAGGCCTTACCCCCCCCTACCCCTTCCATCCCCTCGGACCGGGACGGACCCTCCCTCTTCCCCAAGGAGACCGGCACCCAAACGGAGCTCGACGCATCCCTCTTCCTGCCGCGAGACGAAATCCCCTACTCGATCGTCCGGGCATACGAGGAAATCGGCAGCACACCCGCCTCGGCTCCTCTCGAGGAACCGGAGGATGTCTGGTCTCCCCCGGACGCCCCTCAGCCCCTCGACGCTGAACCGCCGGATATTCTCCTTGACGCAGATGAGATGGACGAACCGGGTCAAATGGGAGGTCTCGGTGGGGACGAGTATTTCTCGACACCTTACCCTCTGGGCCAGGACCTCGTGGTCGGGCAGAAGCGGCCGAAGCGCCGGCTTCGGCGCTGGCTCTGGGGGGGCCTGGTCGCCGTCCTGGTCGCCTCATTGGCCTTTCTTGCCAGCAAATGCGCGACCCAGGCGCCATGGCAAAAGTTGAAAGAACTCGGCCAGGGGGCCTTCTCCCTGCTTCCCTTGAACAAGCTCGACTCCGGAAAAATACAGATCTCCGATCTGAACGGCTACTTTCAGGATCGAGCTCGCAAGGAGACCCATGTCTTTGTCATTGAAGGGAATGTGACGAATGGATACAAGAGCCCCTGTCATTCGATACAGGTGAAGGGGATCCTGTTCGATGAGAGGGGAAATCCTGCGGTGGAAAAGATCGTGTACTGTGGAAACGTCCTGCCCGTGAAGCAGATCAAGTCCTCGTCACGGGAGAAGATCGAGCAAAGCCTCCAGAATGCTTACGGGTCAACGCTCTCGAACTTCAATATCGAGCCCGGAAAATCGGTTCCCTTCATGCTCATCTTCTTTGATCCGCCGGGTAAACTCTCCGAATTCAGCCTCGAGGTCTACGAGTACACCCTTCAGGACCAGAGTGGTGGATAAAGCCCTGCCCGTGTTTCACCTGTCTATCGACAGGGGCTCGAGGGCCTGAGCGATCATTCAGCCTTGGACTTCTCTTCAGAAGGGGCGCTCTCTTCCTCGATCTCTTTGCTCGAAGGCGTGATGTCGATTTCGTCCGGCTCCCGCGTCGCCTTCTTGAAGTTCTTTATCCCCTTTCCCAGCGCGCCTCCAATCTCGGGAAGCTTCCCCGCACCGAAGATCACCAGGATGATAAACAGGATGATGACAAGTTCGGTTGGCCCGACTCCGCCAAGCATTCCTCTCTCCCCTTCTGTCCATCTGTTTGGAACGACAAAGGTTTTCTTTCTCTACTCAATTGTATAAAGCCTCTGCGCGAATTGCAAAGCGGGTTAGCCATTTTCCCTTGGCCCCAGCGTCCGGGCGAGCAACTTCTCACCGTCTTGCTGCGCCAGCCCCTCGACTCGAAACTTCTTGCGCACCGACCCCTGGCCTTTCTCGATCGAGACACGAGACGCCGGGACATCCAGCAGCCGAGCCAGCACGCGGCAGCAGCTTCGATTCGCCTCCCCTCGTTCCGGGACCGCCTTCACCTGGAGTTCCAAAAAACCCTCTCTGCCCCAACCCAGGACCCCATCCGAACGTGACCTCGGCTTCACGCGCACCCAGAGGATGAAGGCATCCCCTCCCTGGCTCACAGGGACAGTTCCTCGGATCTTCGGGTCGCCATCTCCACCGCCTTCGTTAAGGCCGCGCGCACCGCCCCCTCTTCGAGTGCCTTCAAGCCCGCCACCGTCGTCCCCCCGGGGGACGCGATGATCTCCCTCAGGGCGGCAAAGGACTTGTCGAGTTCAGTGGCCATGCCGACACTCCCACGGACGGTCTGCAGTGCCAAACGGGCCGCCACGTCCCGGGACAACCCGAGGTAGACCCCTGCGTCGGTCAGGGCTTCCAGGAAAAGAAAGACATAGGCCGGTCCGCTTCCACTCAGGCCCGTCACGATGTTCAGGTGTTCCTCCTTGTCCACCACCACGGTCTCCCCCACCGAACCGAAGATCCCCATGGCAACCTTTTTTGCCTCCTCCCCGATTCGGGGACGAAAATACAGGCCTGTCGCGCTCTCACCGACCAGGGCGGCCGCATTCGGCATGGCGCGCACGATTTTCCGCGCCTTGCCCGACCGCTCCCGAATCCAGTGCGTAGAGATCCCGGCCGCGATGCTGATGACGAGCACGTGGGCGGACAAATGGGGACCGATCTCGTCCAGGACCGAGGCGATTTCCTGGGGCTTCACGGCAAGGATACAGACATCCGCCCTCGAAACGACCGAAACGTTGGTCTTGGCGACCCGGATGCCATACGCTTCCTTCAGCGCATCCCTGCGTCCCCCGTCCGGCTCCCCCACCTCGATCTGACTGCGCGTGTATGCCCCGGAATCGAGCAGACCCCTCACCAAGGCCTCTGCCATCTTTCCCCCGCCGATGAAGGACAAGCGGAGCTTTTTCTTCTTCTTCATGTCTCCCCTCTAAACGATCAAGGTTTCCTCGGCCCAAAGAGCGCCGTTCCGATCCGTACCAAGGTCGCCCCCTCCTCCACCGCCACCTCGAAATCACCGGACATTCCCATGGACAGCTCTTTCAATTCGACCCCCTGCGGCGCCGACGGCTGAAGCCGATCCCGCAGTCTTCGCAGTTCCGCGAAGTATGGCCTTGCCCCTTCCGGGTCATCGAAAAAGGGTGGCATGGTCATGAGCCCCACGCAGCGAAGATTCTCGCAGGCTGCCACCGCCTCGATCAGGCGCCGGATCCGACCCGGGTCGACCCCGGACTTAGTGGCCTCTCCGGCAAGATCCACCTGGACCATCACATCCAGCCTCTTGCCCTCCTCTTGGGCACACCGCTGCAATTCGTTCGCGATCTTCTCGCGATCCACGGTCTCGACGACGTCAAAGAGCCGGACCGCTTGTCTTGCTTTCTTGCTTTGGAGATTCCCGATCATGTGCCAGTGGACGGGCGAAGGGATCTGCTCCTTCAGCCTCTGGGCCTCCTGCACATAGTTCTCCCCCAACGCCTTCACGCCTGCCTCCACCGCCTCCAGAATCCGGTCGACCGGAACGCGCTTGACCGCTGCGACCAGGCAGACCCCCGACGGGGCACGTCCGGATCGAAGGGCTGCTGCCGCAACCCTTTCCTGGATGTTTTCAAACCTCTCCCGGACCCCGAGGCCCATCGAATCCTCCCCTCACCTCAAGGCGACCGGTGGGGTATCTCCTGCGTTCTGTCCCG
>JAQYVQ010000205.1 GCA_030145435.1 Syntrophobacteria bacterium
CTATGGGATTCAGCATCTTTGGGTACAGACAGAAACATGGGGCACGGTCTACAAGACGATTTACGACAAGGCGGGTAAATACTGGAAAACGTTCATCGTGGAGGGCAGGTGCTTCGAGAATAAAGACAAGGGATTTCATCATGTCCACGCAGGGGATCAACTAATAGTTGACAAACGCTCGAATCACGCGACGGTCTTCAGGGGTCCAATGCCGACGGACCTCTGGCAATATGACATAGAAATGGAAGAACATGACTTCTCTCTGGCAGGATTCCAAAAATCCTGCAAGTAGCGTTCGACGGAAGAAATACTGACTTTCTCACCCCCGAGGTAAAGCAAGAGCGGGGCAGACATGGACCGGAGGAAGCGGATACCCTCCATCCTTTGTTGCACGCTTTTTCTCGTAGGCATCGTCCGGACCGCGGGGGCCTTCTATGTGGACCCCAAAAAGAACAGCCTCGAGGTGATCGGTAGGCTTTCCAGCCGGGTTTCGATCCGGCTCCAGGATTCCGACGGGTTCACGCAGCCCATTGACACCTCCACGGGCAACCTCGTGCAGTGGTTAAACCTGGCTCTGGTTGGGATCAACCACGACATCCAAGAATAGGGGTTGTATGATAGAGAAACTGTCAACCAGATACTTGGGTAAAATCTTCAAAGATTTGTTCCTTTATGGATTGTTACCGCCAATTAGAGAGTCTCTATTTGATGAGAAGGTCTTCGGACATCCAATCAATAGAAGAATCCAACAACTTATTGGAAAGTCATTCAAATTGACACGGTTCCAATTTGTTCAGGAAAGGGTTCCGGATCTGCAACCGGGAGTATCTAATTTCTCCTGGATACCCATCAATGAGAATATCGAGGGGATTGAAGAGATCGCTTTAGCCGAAGAGGTCCTGTTCAGATTAGTCGAAAAGGCAGAGCACCGTGTAATTGTAGATTTCTGTCCCTGCCGAACAGCAATGAAATGTAAGAACCACCCTAGTGACCTTGGCTGTCTTCACATGGGGGAGTCGGCATTGAAGATTCCAACAAAAGCGCGGCGTGAGGTTGGTGTAGAAGATGCAAAGGCTCATATCAGAGGAGCTGTGAAATCCGGACTGGTCCCGATTGCCGGCAAGGTCCGTGCTGACAATTATTTTGCCATGCTTCCCGATGAAGGGAAACTCCTCTCACTATGTTTCTGTTGTGACTGTTGCTGTATGACCCGTTTCACAAGAGCTGTTCCGCACCAAGTTATGGATGGCATGCAATACCCGTTGGAAGGTTTGTCTATTGAGGTTACGGATCTGTGTGTGGGATGTGGTGCCTGCGCGTCCAACTGTTACGTCAAGGCTATTGAATTAATAGATGGACGTGCTGTTCACGGCCCCAAATGTCGTATTTGCGGACGTTGTGTTTCCAACTGTCCCAATAATGCGATCAAGCTAAAGCATGATAATGATCATGATATCAATGACGTGATTGAAAGAATTGGATCTCTTGTAGAATTTTGAACAGGTTTGGGGCCCAAGCAATAAATGAAACGGGATTTGGCCGGGATGCAGGTTCCTCATGACTGTTCAGAAGACCCTACCCTCTGACGAGCGCTTGCAACATCTGCACTTCTGTTCATCACCAGCAAACAATACCAATTCGGGCATCATGAGCATCTGGCCGGATCGAAATTTCTCGCAAGGGACGGGCCTTTCTGCCTATCTGATAAGGAAATTTCTTCTTAAAATACACACTATTTCAACACCTTATAGTGTTTTGCTGAGTGTTCAGCATAAATTTATTGACAAAGAAAGCGGTAATATTTAGAATTATGTTACTTTTTTTGCTGAATGTTCAGCATAATCACTGGAGCCATGCCGGCAATCGACATTGAAGGAGTCCTATTTTGGCGCCGAGAAAAGAACTACAGGAAGAAAGAAGAGAACAGCTCACCAGGGCTGCCATGCACTACATCGTAAGGAAAGGTTACGACCATGTGACGCTGGGGGATGTGTGCGGGAAGATCCACATGTCCCGAAGCATCGCCAACTATTACTTCAAGAACAAGGAAGAGCTCCTCGTCTCGGTACTGGAGAGGATGATAAGCGGGTCAACCGAGTCGATCTGCGCATTCTTCGGCCTGATGGAGGAGCCCGAGAACGATGAAGCGCTTTACCGGGCCATCGAAGAAACAATTCGACACCACGCTCCCGAGGATCTTCTGTACACGGGAATACGAGCGATCGTTCATTACGTAAGGAAAAACCAGGAGATTGCCCCGGTCTTTCTGGAATTCCTCTCTCAAGCCAACCGGAACCCATCTATAGGGGCGCTTATCAATTATATCAGCCGGCGCTCCTACGAAATCACAGAGATGATTATTCGCGAAGGAGTTCGAGTGGGTGTTTTTCAGGTCGCAGACCCGAGCACCACGGCTAGAATTCTCGTATCCTCGGGTATTGGAGTCTTCATCGGCCACGCCGTGGTTGAAGGTTTCTTCAACATCGAGGAGAAGACCGGAGAAATGTTCGATTTCGCTCTGGCTTATCTCAAGGCTCCGGGTGCCGGAAAGGAGGCACAGGACCGCTGAGTCGGAGTGTAGGGCCAGATACTTCTAAGAAATCCATGGGGAAAGTCACGCTGTATGGTTCCCATTGGCAGGGGGTTTTTCAAGGAAGGAGAAGAAATGGCACGAAAGCTTTCGAACAAACCAGTCAGCGAAGTGCGGGTACTGCTCAGCCAATGTTTCAGGCCGTGGGGTATCGACGACGAGTACAACACGACGTTGCTGACCTACGAGGGGGCCAACTTCTCCTTCACGGACGGCATCTGGTCGCCAAGGGGTGTGTGCAACGAGGTGGCAACCCATTTCATCGCCAATAACATCCCGGTTTACACCATGGTTCTCGACAACCCCTCTCTCGAGGAATTCCGTGACGAGTGCCGGAAGGGATACGACATCATCGGCGTCAGCTCAATGACCATGACGATCAAGAAGGCCAAGAAGATGATGGAAACCGCCAAAGAGGCCTGCCCCTCGGCCGTTACCATGGTCGGGGGCTATGTGACCGTCACTCCCGGCGTGGAAGAGATCGGCGCCGATTACGTGTGCCGCGAGGAGGGCGCGAATTTCATCCGGCGCTTCCTGGGCCTCCCGCCGGTGGACAGATACCGCAATCCCCCGGGGCTGGCCGTCATCCAGAAAACGACCATCATGAACGATGCTATACCCAGCCCCCTCTGGAACTGGTATCATCTCTCCCTGGGTCTCGGATGCCCGCGGGGCTGCCACTTCTGCGCTTCCTCGCACTACTACAACAAGCGCTACATCCCCCTGATCAAGACCGGCGAAGAGGTCTACCAGGCCATGATGGAATCGAGCGAAGGCCTGCCCGAAAGGCGGTTCGCCGTCTTCGAGGACAACTTCTCCTTCCATAAGAAGCGCAACTATGAACTCTGGGAACTGGCGCGGGAGGAGCTTGAGAAGCCCTTTTTCTTCTTCAGCTTCAATGAAATCAAAAGCACCAGCGAATACGACCCGGAGACGCTGGCCGAGATGGGCTGCGAGGTGATTTTCCTCGGCGTAGAGACCCTAGCACCGGGCAGCACCTATTTCAACAAAAGCAAGCAGGGAGGTCTCAGCCGCAATGAGATCCGGCGCCTTTTTGCCCGCCTTCACGACGTCGGCATTCAGACCGTGGCCGCCTCGATCATAACCGGCACCGACGACCACAACTACCGCCAGTATTGGGAAGATCTCAATTTCAATTTCTCCCTCGACTCGACTTTCAGCCAGTTGTCCCCGGCCGTCGCCATGCCGGGGACCGGCTACTGGAACCAGTGCCTGGAGGAGGGACGGATCAAGGTCGACTACCAGAAGCCCGATTTCGATCTCAAGGACTGGACCAAGATAGGGGCCGATTTCTTGCTTCCCCAGGAGCCGAAGAACGCGGGACGCGTTGAGACCTTGATGCAGATTGTGAACGCCTTTGTAACCGAAACCTACATCCACGGGCCCGATCTCTTCCGCGTCTTTCAAATCAAGCACCACGCCGCGAAAAAATACCGGAACGGGAAAAGCAAAGTGCTGAAGCGCAAGGCAGAGATCTACAAGGATGAGTGTTACCAGGCGCTGCCCCTGCTGCACCTCGGCTCCAAGAGAGGCTACGGCGTGAAAAACCCGAAGGTCCGGCAGTGGATCGATGAGCTGAAAAAGGACGTGATCCGCTTTTCCGGCGAGCCGTCGCCAGAGATGAAGGAGCGGACCCGCGAGCTCGAGCGGATCGCCAAGCGGGAGATGAAGAGGAAGCGCCGTGCCGTACCCGATGTCAGAATCGAGGCCGTGCCCGTAAGAACGGAGTACAACGTTTCTCCAGCAGAGATGCCCTTGTGAGACAATTCGAAGAAACCATGCAATGCCTTTGATGAGGAGAATACACATGGCTTTCGTGGATAAAGAGAGATTCAGAATGTTTGCCATGCGAAGAAGCATAGGAATGATGCAAAACCCCAAGGTAACGAAGGCCATCGTGAAGGCCTTTGAGCACGGAAACAAGACCAAGGCCAAACTCGACGACACCGTAAACAAGATGGCTAGAACCTTTAGTCTCGTTGTTAAGAATGAAATCATTGAGACGAATCATTCCATTAGGGCATTAGAAGACAACGTCAGAGAGCTCAGTGAAAACGTAGAAGACCTGCGGAAACAGATAGATGAATCTGCCCTCAAGAAGAAGAAGGCGGACCAGCCGAGCGATTAATGTGAAACGGACAATTGGAATCGCATTACTTCAAATCCTACCCCGAAGGAAGGAAGGCCTGCTATGAGGCGCGGACCCCATGGTCCTATAGAAAGGAGATTCTCGTATGAAACAGGAATTCAGAACCAAAATCACAGACATGCTGGGCATCGAGCATCCCATCCTCATGGGCGGGATGCAATGGATCTCGCGGGCCGAATTTGTGGCCGAGGTCTGCAATGCCGGTTGTACGGGATTTATCACGGCCGAGACGTTTGAAAGCGACCAGGACCTGCGTACCGAAATCCGTAAGATGAGAACTTTGACCGACAAACCCTTCGGGATCAACATCTCCATGCTGCCCGAAATCGGGGACCTCCAGGACCGGACCCTAAGGTTCCTGGACGTGGTCTGTGAGGAGGGTATCCCCTTTGTCGAGACCGCCGGCCGTAAGCCAGACCTGCTCATGGGCCCGCTCAAAGAAGCAGGCATCAAGGTCATCCACAAGCTGACCTCCATTCGCCACGCTCTTTCCGCCCAGAAGGTCGGCGTCGACGCCGTAACCATGCTCGGCTTCGGCTCGGGCGGCCACGTGGGTATGGACAACGTGAGCAACTTCATCCTGATTCCCCAGGCCGTCCGCCGGCTGAACATCCCGGTCATCGTCGGCGGCGGGATCGCCGACGGCCGGGGATTACTGGGCGCCCTGGCCATGGGGGCCGAAGCCGTACTCCTGGGCACCGCTTTTTTCGCCACCGAGGAATCGCCGGTCCATCGCAACATCAAGGACAAGATCGTCGATGCCCGCGAGACGGACACCTCGCTGATCATGTCCTCGATCAAGAATCCCATGCGATGCGTGCATAACAGATTGGTAGACGAAGTACTGGAAATGGAAGCCAAAGGCGCTACCCTGCAAGAGATCCTTTCGGCGGTGGCCGGCGGAAAGGGTAGGCTTGGCTACGACTCGGGTGACATGGAAACAACGCCTATCGTCTGCGGGCAGGTGGCCGGCCTGATCGATGAGATCAAGCCCGCCGCCCGGTTGGTTGAAGAGATCATCAGTGATGCCAAGGAGTTGCAGCAGCGGCTGAGCAGGATGGCTGTCTAATAGAGGACGCGGGAGGAAATCCATTTTTCCTGCAATTCGGGCAATCGTAAGGGGCAGACTCACGTAGGTTACGTATCGATCCGATCCGGACTAAAGGCCTAGCAGTTTTCCAATTTGCCCGCACACCATTTGTGATGAACATCTTTGATCCGTTGATGACGAATTCGTCGCCGTCCCTAACGGCTGTTGTCAGGATGCCACCCACGTCAGATCCGTCATTCGGCTCTGTGACAGCTGCCTGATCCAGGAAAGGATGGAAGCCCTATTCCCCGGAATAGAGGATCATGTCATCTGAAAGAAGAAATGAGATATTACGTATATGAGTAGAATGGGAGGGCCCATATGTCGTCGGGACAGATGGATCAACCGACATGAGGATCGGCACGGAGCTGACAGCCGAAAGTGCGCTTGATGTCCATGGAATGATCATGAATTTCTCCCCATGAATTCCTGAGAGGTCAGACCCTCCAGGGAGCCTGGAAAGGGTTCACAATATAACAGTTCGCCTTTCAGAGAGATCTTCTTCCCGCTCACGATTTCGTCAAAACACCTTAATGCTGTGGCCGATTTCTACGAGCGCATGTTGAAAGATGAAATCCACGTAATGTATGACTTCTGACCAATAACCTGGAATCGCAGAGAACCCGAAAACCGATAAGGGAAAAGTGATCGGATACAGGGACTTCATGAACAAGAAGAATTTGATAGTCACAGAACCGGAAGAGTTGAGCGTCTGATCCCCAGCGGCCCTTCGATTCGACGGATAAATGGGAAATGATACGAGCCCCTCTTTTGGCTGTCAGGATGACCACTTAGACAATGACCGCGCCGCGCAAGTACGCGTTGGGGGGATGCAATATCCTCCGGGCCTCGGCGTTCGCTATACTTACTATAATAATTGATATATTCGTTATACTTTCTGCCCCAGCCATGGGCGTATAATAAAACAATATCCATTGACCCATAATTCTGCTTGACGTCATTCGATGGTTGGGCTCATAATGACAATACCGTTGTGAGATTCATACTGGTCATTGTATGAGTTTGATTCTTCCATTCTCCTTAGAGGTTTCACCGACAACTTTCGATCCCTCCTTGGATGCGTGCACCGTCACAACGGATCGATTTGCACCTGAAACAAGATAAGGCCAAACCAGTCGTGAGGCTGGGTCGGAAGACCACGGGTCTCGAGGGTACCTGAGCAACCGTCGAGACAGCCGGGCTGCCAGAGCCATACCGTTTCGAAGAAAGCGTTCTTTCAATTTTTCTGGAAGGAGGGAGACTCATGAAAAGCGTATTGTTCGTCTTGTTGCTGTGCCCTGTACTGGTCCTTGCTCTGACGCCCTCTTCATACCCGTGCTGCTATGATTACGATGAGGATGGGTATACGGCCGGTGAACAGTGCATCCTCCCCCCCGAACAACTGGACTGCTACGATGACCCATCAGGGGATCTGGAAATCTGCGGCACCTGCACTTGTGGAGATTCGGACTGTAC
>JAQYVQ010000259.1 GCA_030145435.1 Syntrophobacteria bacterium
GACGTGATGATGCCCGGCGCCTCCGGCCTGAACCTGATACGCCAGGTTCGGACCCATCCCAAATACGGTGACCTCCCGGTGATCGTGGTTTCGGGAAAGGCCGAGGTCCTGCGAGACGGATTCCACTCGTACCTGGACCGCTTGAGTGTGAGGCACCCGGACGGGATCGCGGAGAAGCCCTTCGATCCCGCAAGTCTCCTCAAGATGGTCGACGGACTGCTGGAGGACCGTGACGGCTAAAGCCAACGCCTCTTCCCGCTTCGCCCAGGGAGGAAGAAGGGCCCTTACGAAAGCAGGCTCGCGACCGTGTCCAGAAACTCCTTCTGGTCGATCGGCTTCGAGAAGAATGCTTCGGGCGCGGGAATCTGCTTTCTCGTACTCATGAATCGCCGAAACGGTTCCGGGTCTCCTCCGGTGCCGGTGACCGCCGTGACGACCACCACAGGGATTCCGGCGAGATCCGGATCGTCCTTCAGGTTCCGGTAGAAGCGAATTCCCGACTGTTCCGGCATCGTGATGTCGAGACACACGAGGTCGGGCTTTTCGGTCTTCGCCCTCTCCATCCCCTCCTTGCCGTTGGCTGCAGAGACCGTCTCGTAGCCATTGTCCTGAAGCAAGATTTCCAGATACGTAACTACGTTGGGTTCGTCGTCCAGGATGAGAACCCTTTTCTTCTTTCCGTTTTCTGGTCCGGACATTGCTCAACCCTCCTTTCGGCTGTGCCGTAGCCCCTCCATGGAGAAGACGATACGGATCAGCCCTTGTCTGCCTTCTCCAACGCCTCGAGGGCCTTGCGAAGGGCCTCCGGGCTGGCTCCTTGGATCGTTTGCTGCAATTGTTCCTTGAGGCCGATTTTGTCCTCTGTTTCCCCTGATTCCTCCACACCGAGCGTGCGCTGTATGGCGCGCACGTACTTCAGGGGATTGACAGGTTTTTCCAGGTAGATGCCGGGCCCTGACATAATCCGGTTGTCCAGGAGATCCTGTAGATCCCCTTTTCCCAGATCGGTCTTGGCGTGGGCGGTGACGATGAGCACCGGGATGCGGGACAGCTCCTTGTCACGTTTCAATTCGTGAAGAAGCTTGTGGCCGGATTTTCTCGGCATGATCAGGTCGAGGGAGATAAAATCGGGCTTCTCTTGTTTGATGATTTCGAGCGCCTCCACGCCGTCTCCGGCAGTCAGCACGTTGAACCCTGCATCTTCCAGTACCATCTTGAGGTACTCCCGGATGTTCGGTTCGTCGTCAACAACCAGAATCGTTTTGTCCTCAGCCCGTTCCATGCTACACCTTCCTAGCCTTGTCCGGCTCGCTCATGGTTCGTCTTGCTTCGTGTTCGTGGGTTGGGGGAGTCTGTCTCGGGGAAACTCGAGGCGGAAGACGGATCCCATTCCCTTTTTCGAATCGAAGGAAACCTTCCCGCCGTGCTCCTGTACGATTTTCCGCGTAGCCAACAACCCCAAACCCGTGCCTTTGTCAGAGCCCTTCGTGCTGAAGAAATTGGTGAATATCTTCTTCTTGATTTCGTAATCGATGCCGTTGCCGTCATCGGCAACCTCGTAGACAAGCTTTCCATCCTGATCGTGGGTGGAAAGGGTTACGTGTCTGCCGTTTTTGTCGCTGATCTGACAAGCGTCCAGCGCATTCGACACCAGATTCGACAGACAGGTATGGATGCCCTCCTCGTCCAGGAGTGCATACGGGATGTCCGGCTGGAGATTCCCTTTCAACTCGATGCCCTCCAGCTTTGCTGTGTGCCGGAACAGTTCGACTACCTTCCTGGCGATCCGATTGGGATCGACAAGGTTGACTTCCGGGGTGGTTCCTCTGGCGAATTCGAGGAATCCTTTGACGAAGGCTGTAATCCGGGTGATGTTTTCCTCCAACATCTGCCATCCCTGGAAGATCCGATCGCCGTCGCCCTTCTCCATGCCGGACCGGACGACATACATCCCGCCCTCGAGACCCATCAGCACGTTTTTGATGCCGTGGGCGAGGCCGGCCACGGTCTGACCGACCGCGGCGAGCCGTTCTGCTTCGAGCTTCTCTTTTTCCAACAACTTCGTTGCCGAGATATCCGTTGACATTTCGATCACGTAGGGGATCGTCCCGTCCGCTATAACGAGCGGAAGCATATGGACGAGGTAATACGTCTCTTCATTGTCACGGTTCACACCCTGTTCTTCTCTTACCCGAACCTTTCCGTCGGAGAAGGTTCGGGCCGCTCCACAGTGATCGCAGCGCGTGCTTCTCCCTTTGTAGACCTCGTAGCAAGGGCGATTTCGCCATTCCCCGTAGGTCTCTTGAAACGAGCGGTTGGTCTCGACGATATGGAATCCCTGGTCGATGACACTTATGTTCACAGGGACCTGGTCCCACAACTCCTTGCGGACCCACCGTCGTATGTCATCCATTTCGATTCTATGGTCGGCTGGCTGCATAGGGTCCCTGTTTACGTAGTTGGGTGGAAAAGGAATCGCGGTGACAGAAAGCGCAATCCGCTTCTCCGGATTCGAAGTGGCAACCGACGCAGAGGCCGTGCATGGCGCCCCTGTAACTTGCCGCATGTCCCTTCAGCCCGCCTTCCGGAGCCTCGACGAACGAGCCCTCCACCACCATGTCCGTGTGGCAGGCTGCACAAGGCGTGGCCGTGTCACGCGTCTTGGTTCCCTCAGGGTTCTCGTGGCAGGCGATACAAGCCTCGTTGCCCCCAAGCTTCTCGACGTGGGAACCGTGTGAGAAGGTATCGGTGGTTACGAACATGTCACGGTGACACTCGACGCAGGAACTGTGCTGATCGAAGGGCATGTTCTGGTGGTGACAGGTACCGCAGGCATTCTCCTCGCCCAGGTAGTCGAGATGGTCGTCGTGAGGAAAGGGGACCAACTGCCCGTTCCGATTCCCGTCGATGATCATGATCTGAACGGGAGAAGACCCGGAAGGGATCGGCTCTCCCGATTGGTGCGAGCCAAGGTCGTAGTCGACCGTGCCCGCACGGTTGACGGCAAACGCCTCCACGGTACGTGTGGCGGAGACCGGCGTCTGTTTCGACGCATTCCCGAAGAGGGCATCTTGAGAAAACACGGCAACGACGACCGCGGCGGCGGCCATGGCGGCAAAGGAGTAGCGCCTGGGGGCTGCCGTGGAATCCGGTGACAAGGGACGTATCGTGTGCGGATCGTAGTTCGTCGTGTTCGACAGGGGCACGGGTTCTGCAGAGGGGGTCCCGGTTTCTGATGTCTGTCTCCTCTTTTCCCGGAAGGAAAGAAACGCGAGCACCACTACGGACCCGAGCCCCAGCAGGGCCGCCACCTTCAGCCAGAAGAGGCTGGTTTCTTCGAACCCGGCTCTCGTTCCTCCCGTAAGGAGAAAACGTCCTGCCGTCAGCGCAAGCAGAGCCCCCACGTCCGTCCACAGAACTACTTTTATGATGATTCGTTTACGTTCGATGGAAATCATATCGCCTCGTTCTCCTTTCCAAGGGCGAGCCCCACCTTGCTGCCGCTATCCGAGGGCCAGCGCCAGGCGATTTCCGAGACCATTTGCACGCTCGGGAAGAACGCCATGTGGCTGAGCTTGGTGAGGGGTATCAGGACGAACAGAACATTCGCGCTCATTGCGTGAACGAAAAGGGTGGCTTCGTAGGAGAAGGGATTCCCGGACGGATGCATCACGAAGTATCCGGAAGCGAAGGGCAAGGCCACCAGCAGGGGGAGGGCATAGTCCTGGAAGCGTGATAGGGATCGAGTCGCGGGCGCGGTGGCCCGCTGGATGACCAGGGCCACGGCTGTGACGATCGCCACGATGGTCAGGACGTCGGCTACGTTGTTCGGGATCGCAGGCCAGGAGAGCCCCAGGCCCCGCGTCCAGAGAACAATGTGTCCCGCGAGGAAGAGCGGCACAATCAGAATGGCGATGTGGAAGAGCAGGGAAGTCAGGCTGAACAGAATTTGACTTCTCACTTTGTCGACGGGAATCAACCACTTCAGGGTGGCCGACAGGACCTGAGCGTACGGAATCGTCTTGTCTCCGGCCTGGCGCATCGTCCGGACCATCGCCCACGCGGTCAGGCCCACATGGCGGATGAGTCCAAGAAACATGAACGTGAAAGAAAACAGAAACACGGGACCTCTTGCCCACTCCAACCAGGCGTCCATTTCTTCTCCTATTCTTGACCGTCTTGCGTGGGTTGCTCTTCTTGCCCGTGAGAAGAGGTTTCGTGACTGAAATCGATGACCTTCAACAGAAGATCGTGGAGGCCGATGATCTCCACGTCCTCCAAATCGTTGTCCTCACAAACCTCCCGCAATTGCTTCTTACAGTTCGCGCAGGGAGCGACAACGTATTTCGCGCCTGTAGCCCGGATCTGATCCGCCTTTCGCTTCCCCATCGGGCCCGTCCGAAAGGCACGAATCTCGTCGATTGAAACGGTCCCCCCACCTCCTCCGCAGCAGTAGTTCTCCTCACGGTTGGGGGTCATTTCGACGAAGTCTTCGCAGATGACCTTCAGGATCTCCCTGGGTTCCTCTGTGATCCGGCCGGTCCGGGCGATGTTGCACGGATCGTGGTAGGTGACCTTCTCCTGGATCTTTTCCTTCTTAAGGGGGATTCTCCCCGCCTTCATCTGTGCCCAGGCGTATTGCAGGCAGTTCACGATTTCGGGTGCGTCGGGGCCACCAAAGGTGGGTACGAACCAGGCGCTCCGTGTCGCATGTCCGCACTCGCCTACGAGAATCTTCTTGCCTTTGAGTCGGCGCACCTCGCCCACTACGTTCTTGACGATCCGCTCCATCATCCGGTCGCTGTAGAAGAGGCCATAGTTGATTCCGTCGAAGTTGCCGGTTCCGATGCTCCAGGAGCCCCCGGTCAGGTGCATGACCGCCGCATTCCCCATCAGGGTGTCGGCCTCGAGCAAGTAGTCGGAGACGGCCGGGAAGAAGACATACTCCGCCCCTTCGACGTCGATCGGGTATTTCACATCGTCCACGCCGTAGATGTCATGGAATTCCTCTTCGAGGAACTCACAGGTGTCTACGAGAGCGGGGACCGTAATCGCCGAGGTGTTGCCGACTCCCTCGAGTTGTTCTCGTGTGGCCACGAGCAGTGCCTTGGGAATCACGTCGATTTCGGCGAGCAACCAGCGTGCGAGGTGGGTGACCAGTCCGTGGTCCACACCCATGGGGCAGGAGGGCTTGCACCTTCTACAGGCGGTACACCGGTAATATGCCTCGGCCATCTCATCGAGATACTCGTCGGTCAGGGTAAACCCGCCGAACAGACGGGCCTTGAGGTTTCCTGCCGGGGTAAAATAGCGGCGGTACACCCTGAAGAGCAGTTCAGAGCGATGACACGGGATGTCCTGCTCCTCGCCGGTGGATTGATACAACTGGCAGCTTGCCGCACACCGGCTGCATTTCGTGCTGAGCCGCGTATACACATCGAGGGCCAGACCATAGCTGGAATTCTCCAGGACCGCAGCGAAGGCCTCGAGGAACTTCCTGGGGCGGTCAGTGACTTCCAGAGCCTTCTCTTCTACGTAATAGCTGTATTTTTCTCGGGGTGTCGTCATGATACAGGTTTTCTCCTTGAGTCTTTCTTGGCGGCAAGGCGTTCATCCGTGCGTTTCGCGCCTCCGGGGGACCGACGCGGGTTTCGAACAGGCGGACATGGGCCCATACCCGCAAAGACCTGGCCGTTCAGATAGGTGGCCAATACGTCTTCTGCCTCCCCGATGAGGCCCCAAATGACCGCGATGTTCCTCAACCGAAACTCCCGCTGATATTTGGAATTCATTCCGCCGCTCAAGACCAGGTCGACGCCTTCCCTTGCCAGGCATTCGGCGATTTGGACCGGAGTTTCAATATCCAGGGTCAAGGTCTGGCGGCCTGTGTCCCGGTCGTCCGTTGTCGTAACCACGAGAAACTCCCGGGCGTTTCCGAATCGTGGGGAGATTCTGTTCTCATGGAGTGGCATGGCGATTTTCATCCATAAATTCCCGTCTGACCGATTGTGCCCAATAGCATGAGCACAAAGGATGCCAACTCTTCAGAGAGGGGATAAGCTGTCGATTTTGCTAGGATTTTTAAGAAGAGAGGGTGGGGATGGGTTGATCTGTCACGTTGCGTAAACGCAACGTATTTTGATTAATTTTCTAATTATTCCATTGTTTTTGATAGGTTGTGGTGATGTTGCTTTATTGCAACAGTTGCCGTATTGCAACGTCAGGGCGAGCGGATCCCGTGTCGCTGAATCTTTCTCCACAAGGTTGAACGGTGCATTCCGAGTTCCCGGGCTGCCTGGCTTCGGTCCCAACCGTAGCGCTCCAGCGCCTCGAGAATGACTTGCCTTTCCAGCTCAGGCAGTCTGGAGGCCTTGCCGATTTCTTGCAGGGCGGCACGATCCTTTGAGGCTGCGAGATTCTCCGGCAGATGGCTCGTCTTTATTTCCGTTCCCTTGCAGAGGACGAAGGCGTGCTCCAAGACGTTCTCCAGTTCACGGACGTTGCCCGGATAGTTGTAATGCAGGAGTCTTTTCATCGCCCTTTTGGAGATCGTCCGGATCGGCTTGCCCGTCTTCTCGGTGAATTTCCTGAAGAAGTGGTCGACGAGCAGGGGGAGATCTTCTTTTCTGTCTCGGAGAGGGGGAATTTCGAGCTTCATCACGTTTAGCCGATAGAAGAGGTCTTCCCTGAATTCCCCCTTCTGGACCAGCGAGGCAAGGTCTTGGTGACTGGCGGCCACGATTCTCACATCGGCCTTTTCCGTTGAGGTGCTTCCGAGGGGCTCGTATTCCCTTTGCTCCAGTACCCTGAGCAGTTTGACCTGTGTCCCCTTACTCAGATCTCCAATCTCGTCGAGAAAGAGGGTCCCTCCCGCAGCCAGTTTGAAGCGGCCGGGCTTGTCCCTTTTCGCGTCCGTGAAGGCGCCCTTCTTGTATCCGAACAACTCCGACTCGAGGAGCGTCTCGGGGAGTGCGCCGCAGTTTACGGCAACGAAGGGGCCCTTCTTCCGCAGGCTCGTATTGTGAATGGCCGTTGCGAAGAGCTCTTTTCCTGTACCGCTCTCGCCCCAGATGAGCACGGTCGCGTCGCTCTGGGCGACATCGGGAAGGATGTTCAACAACTTGGCAATGGCCTTGCTCTTGCTCACGATGTCCTGAAAGGTGTATTGCCTCGAGATTTCTTTCCGAAGCTCGTGAATCAGGGAAAGGTCCCGAAAGGTTTCAACGGCCCCCACTACCTCCCCTTTGTGGTTCTTCAGAATGGAGGTGCTGATACTGATCGGGACCTCCTGGTTCTGACGATTCAGTATGTTGACCTCCATGTTGACAATGCTTTCGAGAGTCCTTGCCGTATGCTTGAGGGGGCACATCTTGAAGCAGATATCAGCCTTGAATATGTCGTGGCAGAATTGGCCGACCACCTCTCTTCGGGCATATCCGGTGATCTGCTCTGCCGCCTTGTTGAACGTGGTGATACGCATACCCTGATCGATCGTAAAGACCCCGTCAGCGATACTGTCCAGGATCAACTCCGTGGTTTCTTCACGACCTTGCGGTGTCTCTTTCTTCGTCTTCATTCTACGTCAGACCTCTACGTCATGATCTATTTAAAGCTCACTTGCGCGTGTCTCCAAGATTATCCGGAACGCTAAGCCAAAAGACAACCGGTCCGTAGTCAGGGTCTCCTTGAAGGAAAAGTGCAAAAAAAAGGCCGGGTTCCCAACGGGGACCCGGCCTTCTCAAGCTGTCTACGGACAGAGATGCTCTCTGCCGATCGACCCGCGATCAACCAGAGTGCTTGCCCATTTTGATTTCCGGCTTCTCTTCGAGACCCTGGTAGTAGGTGATAAGGATCTTGGAAACCTCGGGCCGTGAGAATTCCTTGGGGGGTGCCGTGCCCTCGGACAACATGGCCCGGACCTTGGTCCCTGAAAGCAGGATGAAGTCGTCTTTTGTGTGATCCGGCACGTCGCGCATCATGACGACCTTGTTTAGTTTTTTGGACCAGGCGGTGTGGTCGGCGTTGAAGATTTCGATGTCCATCGCGCCTTTGGGTACTTCGTCGAAAATCGTCTGAGCGTCGAAAGGACCGTAGTAGTCACCGACACCGGCATGGTCGCGACCCACGATCAGGTGGGTGCAGCCCGTGTTCTGGCGGAACAAGGCATGGAGCACGGCCTCTCTGGGGCCCGCATAGAGCATGTCGAAGCCGTATCCGGTGATCAGGACGGTGTTGGGCTCGAAGTATTTCTCGGCCATGACGCGAATGCACGCATCGCGCACGTCGGCGGGGATATCGCCCTCTTTCAGTTTGCCCAGGAGCATGTGAACGAGGATGCCGTCGGCCTTTACCGCGTGGTAGGCCATGCGGCAGAGTTCTTCGTGGGCCAGATGCATGGGATTTCGCGTCTGAAAGGCGACGACCTTTTCCCAACCAAGTTTCTCCATTTCTTCCCGAATCTGATAGGCCGTACGGAAAGTTTCGGGAAACTCCTTGTCAAAATAGGAGAAGTTGAGCACCTGGATCGGGCCGGAGATGGCGGTCTTGCCGACCGAATTGAAGGCCTTGACCCCGGGATGCTCCATGTCATCCGTGCGGAAGATCTTGTCGGTCATCATCTTCATTTCATCGTCGGTGAAGGTCTCGATCGCATCCACGTCCATGACTGCGAGAATGGGGTTGCCCTCGACGTTCGGGTCTTTGAGGGCAATGCGCTTGGCACCCTGGATGGACGAGGCATCTTCCACCATATTGAGGATGGGTACGGGAAAGAACACGCCGCTCGCCGTCACCATTTTTTCGGCCGCGCCCAGGGCGTCGGCCTTGTTCATGTAACCGGTCAGGGGGTTGAAATAGCCGCCCGCCATCATGACGGCGTTGGCAGCAGCAGCGGAGCACACGACGAGGGAAGGCAAGCCTTCGGCCTCTTTCAGCAAGGCAGCGCGTGCCTTGTCATCCTTGACATACAGCGGATTCAGGGTATCCGACCCATGGGGCTTAATCATGATTCTACACTCCTCCTTCTACGTAATTGGTTTAACTTCGGATTGAAAAACGGGATCTTGGGGTAGCCTAGGGCAGCCTAAGCTTGGCCAAACGGGTGGAAACCGATCGTGGTGATCCTCCTACACGGCACAACGCACTAGAATAGACCCGCGCATTCTAGGGGGTGTTTCGCGAAATGTCAAGATGCGGGCTCCTCCCGGAGTGGGGCCCACTGTTTTTCTGATATTTCATAACGAATTGCTATTAATTGCTCCGGTTGGGGCCCTGACGAACCCCGGGAAGGCCCCTCGTTTCGTCCAAGAATCTCGAGGGACGCTCTTGACACTCGCCAGGGATGATGGTACAAATGCTGAATGAATGATCATTCAGTGTGCGAAACCCCTTCTTCTGGGGTGCGATGTTTGGCAATGCAGGTTTTTTGACGCCAGGGCCATCCTCGTCCGTTGGAGAGTCAGAATCACAGAGAAATCAAGACAGAAATACTGGGTGAAGACGAAGGCCGAAGGACCCTGATTCCCCCTCGATGTTTCCGGTCCGGGCTTCAACGCCGATCCGGAGAGGGTGGGCAAGAACAGAAAAGGAACGGGAAAAAGCAGCCGGTTCTTGACGTAATTGGTTCATTCGCGTATTATTCGTTCCTCTTCGCCTTGATTCGACCCCTTACACACTATACGCGCTCGATATGATCTATTTGGCAAAAAGTGGAAAGATCCTCAGTTTCTATCTTTCTCCGATCTCAACCCGAATCATATCATAAGGTCCAAAATGACAGCGGCCTGTGCGTCATGCACGGGATGAAATAGCAACCCTCTGACGAACGCTCAAATACGCACGGAAAGGAGGTATAAGGGGATTCACTGCGATTGTAGGTCTTTTTTGATGAGCGTCTAAAGGAATATTCGTAAATCGGTTGGGGGCCGCCCCTTGGTGAGCGGTTACCCCGTTCGTCCAAAGGCAAAGTAGAAGGAGGAAAAACAGTATGCCGAGCTACGTAATCATGGAAAAGTGTGACGGATGCAAAGGGCAGGACAAGACAGCATGCATGCACATTTGTCCGAACGACCTGATGGTCCTGGACGTGGAGACGGACCCGGAGAACCCCAAGGCCTGGAATCGGGATCCCGACATGTGCTGGGAATGTTACAACTGTGTAAAGATCTGCCCCGTGCAGGCCGTGGACGTAAAGGGTTACGCGGACTTCGTCCCCATGGGAGCCAGCGTGGTGCCCTTGCGAGGTTCCGAGGACATCATGTGGACCGTCAAGTTCCGCAACGGTTCCCTGAAGCGGTTTAAGTTCCCGATCCGGACGACACCGGAAGGCAAAGCAGAGCCCCTGGCAGGATTCAATACGGGATCCGACGACCTCAAGGGCCCCCTGCTCTGCACAGAGCCTGATTCCCTTCGGTATGAGCTTCCTACCCTGAAAAAGTAATTCCGGTTGAGAGGAGGAGAGAGTATGGATACGTCAGCATTTGAGACCGTAGAAGTTAATACCGATCTACTGATCTGCGGCGGTGGAATGGCCGCATGCGGTGCGACCTTCGAGGCGGCTTACTGGGCCAAGAAGCACGGCCTGAAGGTGACCGTAGTGGACAAGGCTGCCATGGATCGAAGCGGCGCAGTGGCCATGGGCCTCTCAGCCATCAACGAGTACATCGGCCTCGCGGAAGGCGAGCACACCGTCGACCAATACGTGAAGTATGTGCGTCAGGACCTGATGGGTGTTTCCCGGGAAGACTTGGTCTATGACATCGCCCGCCACGTGGACGGCAGCGTGCACCTCTTCGAGAAGTGGGGTCTGCCCATCTGGAAGGACGAGAACGGGAAGTACGTCCGAGAAGGTCCGTGGCAGGTCATGATCAACGGCGAGTCCTACAAGGTGATCGTGGCAGAGGCTGCCAAGAATGCCCTGGCCGAGCTGGGGGACGACGGCGAGATCATCGAGCGTGTCTTCATCGTCGAGCCCATCATGGATGGGGATAAGTGCGTGGGCGCGGTCGGCTTCAGCACCCGAGAGAACAAGGTCTATATCTTCAAGGCAAAGGCCGTCATGGCGGTCATGGGTGGTGCGGTCCATGTCTTCAAGCCGAGGTCGACCGGTGAGGGGCTAGGCCGTTCCTGGTACCCGCCTTTCAACTCGGGATCCACGGCCTATTTCACGATCCGGGCGGGCGCCGAGATGACGTGCCAGGAGATCCGGTTCATCCCGGTCCGCTTCAAGGATGCCTACGGGCCTGTGGGCGCCTGGTTCCTGCTCTTCAAGGCCCGTGCGACCAGTTCTCTGGGCGGCGAGTACATGGTGGAGAGAAAGGCAGAGCTCCAGGAGTGGGCCCCTTACGGACTCGGCAAGCCGATTCCTGCCTGCCTGAGGAACCACTGCGGAATGCGGGACGTTTTCGAAGGAAAGGGTCCCATCTACATGCAGACCGCCGAGGCGATCCAGAAGCTGGCCGACGGGTACAAGGATGACCCCAAGGGCTTCAAGAAGAAAATGAAGGAGCTCGAGAGCGAGGCATGGGAAGACTTCCTCGACATGACCATCAGCCAGGCGATCCTCTGGGCCGGCCACAACATCTCGCCGGAAGAGACCCCGTCTGAGATCATGGCGTGCGAGCCCTATTTCATCGGCTCCCACTCCGGTGGCTCCGGCGCATGGGTCTGCGGACCTGAGGACATCGCCCCGCCCGAGTATTTCTGGGGATACAAGGGGATGACCACGACCAAGGGCCTGTTCACCGCGGGTGACGGATCCGGGGCCTCCAGCCACAAGTTCTCCTCCGGCTCCCACGCAGAGGGGCGCCTCGCTGCAAAGGGCGCGATTGCCTACATCATGGACAACAACCAGGCACCGAACGTGGATGCGGCACAGGTCGAGGAGATCAAGAAGAAAGTCCTCCTGCCACTCGATCTCTTCGAGAAGCACAGCAAAGAGACGACCGACCGGAACATCAACCCGAACTACAGCATTCCGAGACAGTTAATGTTCCGGCTCCAGAAGATCATGGACGAGTACGCCGGTGGCGTTTCCTCCTGCTTCGAGACGAACAGGCCCCTGCTGGAAAGAGGCCTCGAGCTTCTCGCCATGCTGAGAGAGGACGGCGAAAAGCTGGCTGCCGGGGACTTGAACGAGCTGATGCGATGCTGGGAGAATATCCACAGGATGTGGATCGCGGAGAGCCACGTGCGACACCTTCTGTTCCGTGAGGAGACAAGGTGGCCGGGCTATTACTATCGCGCGGATTTCAAGAAGATGGACGAGGACAACTGGCACTGCTTCGTCAATTCCGTCTGGAATCCGGCGAGCGGCGAGTGGACACTCAAGAAGGTTCCGATCATCAACCTGCCTGTTGAATAGAGGAAGTGAAACTTCTCACCTTCAGGCACTCCCACAAGGGAGTGCCTGAAGGTCTCCTTTTTGCTTCCTGTGACCCAGTAAAACCGACAGAAGGTTCGGAGCCCCTGCTTTCCACGAGAAGGGTGTAAGGTTTCTCCCGAGAGGGAGGAACGATGAACCGGAGACCCCATAGCGTAGGAGCATATCAGGATGGGAGACGAAACGATCACGGCCGCGGGAAAAGAATGCATTCTTGTTGTCGGCGGTGGAATAAGCGGTATAACGACAGCCCTGGAAGCGGCGGAGGTTGGCAAAGAGGTCATCCTTCTGGAAAAAGCCCCCTATCTGGGCGGGCGCGTCGCTCGGACCTATCAGTACTTTCCAAAGCTTTGCCCCCCCACTTGCGGACTCGAGATCAATTTCCGCAGGATCAAGGACAACCCGAGGATCCATGTGTTGACACTGTCGGAGGTCGAGGCTGTCAGCGGAGAGCCTGGAGCCTACGAGGTGACGATCCGCCAGAACCCACGATATGTGAACGAGAAGTGTACGGCTTGCGGCGATTGCGCCGAGGCCTGCTCTCTCATGATTCCGAATGACTTTAACCTCGATATGGATCAGAGGAAGGCCGCCTATCTTCCGTTTTCGATGGCCTTTCCGATGCGGTATGTGCTGGATCCGCAGATTCTGGGTACCGAGGATGCCGATAAATGCAAAGCAGCCTGTAAATACGATGCGATCGACCTGGACATGCAGCCTCAGACCTTGACGGCCAAGGTAGGGGCGATCGTTGTGGCCACCGGATGGAGGCCTTACGACGCGAAGAAGCTCGACACCCTGGGGTTCGGCCGATTTCCGAACGTGATCACGAACGTCATGATGGAACGGATTGCCTCTCCGAACGGGCCGACGGAGGGGAAGATCCTGCGCCCCTCTGACAAGAAGCCTGTGGAGAGCGTCATCTTCGCGCAGTGCGCAGGCTCTCGCGATGAGAATCATCTTGCCTATTGCTCGGGGGTCTGTTGTCTGGCCTCGATGAAGGAGGCCGCCTTCGTCCTGGAACAGAACCCGGCCGCCAAGATCAAGATCTTCTACATCGACATCCGCGCCATGGGCAAGCTCGAGGATTTCTACAATAAGTTCAAGGACGACGAAAGGGTTGAGTTCATCAAGGGCAAGGTTGCCAAGATCGAGGAAGACGCAGCCACACAGGATCCTATCGTGGAGGCTGAAGACACCCTTTCCGGCCAGAAGATTCGCGCCCAGGCCGATATGGTCGTGCTGGCCACCGGCATGGAGCCTTCCACGGCCGCGGAAAGGCTGCCCATGGACGTTGCCTATGACGAATTCGGTTTCGTTGTTTCTGACGGGTCCCAAAAGGGAATCTACGCCGCTGGATGTGCCAAGCGCCCTGTTGATGTGGCATGCTCGCTGCAGGATGCAACCGGTGCCGCACTGAAGGCCATTCAGTGTCTGAGGAGGTAAACCTTATGGAGAAGAAGGTCGCGGTATACATCTGCAGCGGATGCGGGATCGGTGATTCGATCGATGTGGAACAGCTGGCCAAGGTTGCCACTTCGGAAAAGAGCGTGCCGGTGTGCAAGGACCACCCGCATCTTTGTGGGGCCGAAGGAGCGGAGATCATCCGCCAGGATATCGCCCAGGAGGGTGTGAACACCGTCGTGATCGCTGCCTGCTCCCGCAGGGCCAAGACAGACGTCTTTTCGTACGACCCGACCCAGGTCATACTCGAAAGGGTGAACATCCGGGAACACGTGACCTGGTGTCAACCTCCGAAGGAGGAAGATACCCAGATGATGGCCGAGGACTATCTCCGCATGAGCCTTGCGAAGGCCGGGAAGATGGAGGTTCCGGAGCCGTACCTGGAAGAGATCAACAAGACCATCCTCGTGGTTGGTGGAGGCATCACAGGGCTGACGGCCGCGAAAGAGGCAGCGGGCGCCGGCTATGACGTCGTGCTCGTGGAGAAAGAGGCCGAGCTGGGCGGATACCTGAACAAGGTGCACAAGACCCTGCCGAAGAAGCCCCCCTACCTGGAGATGGGAGACTCGAACATAGGGGCCCTTGCCCAGGAGGTGGAGGGGAATTCGAAGATCAAGGTCTTCAAGGGCGCGCAGATCGAGAGTACGGCGGGCGCTCCCGGCATGTTCGACGTGACGATCAAGTCGAACGGCTCATCCGAGACGGTGCGCGCCGGCGCCATCGTGGAAGCTGCCGGCTTCCAGCGCTACGATGCGAGCAAGCTCGGACATCTGGGTGCCGGAAGCGCGAACGTGGTGACCCATCTCGATGTGGAGGAGATGGCCAAGGCCGGGAAGATCGTCCGGCCCTCGGACAGCAAGGCGCCCCGGAGCGTGGCCTTCATCCAGTGCGCCGGCTCCCGTGACCCGGACCACCTTCCTTACTGCTCCGCGGTCTGCTGTATGACCTCGCTCAAGCAGGCCAAGTACATCCGGGAAGTTGATTCAGAGGCGAAGGTCTACATCATCTACAAGGACATGCGGACCCCCGGCCAGAATGAGAATTACTACAAGCAAGTCCAGCAGGACGAGGGGATCTTCCTG
>JAQYVQ010000274.1 GCA_030145435.1 Syntrophobacteria bacterium
AGATTTGAATGGCGACCGGGTCATTGAGTTGATCGAACATATGCTCTCACAGGGTGTTCGGCACATGTCGGTATTGATGCGTCACTCGGCGAGAGAGTTTGCCCCGGACTTCCACGAGTTGGAGAACCCGCTGACGCCCGAGGGCAGGGACTTGGCATTGCGCCTGGGGAAGAAGCTGCCCAAGAGGCTGACCCTTCGTGGCTATGCGAGCCCGGTGCACCGGTGCATGGAGACTGCGGAACTTGTGCTGGCCGGCCATCGAAGGGAGGGAGGGGAGTCTATTGAACATAGACCGATGGAGGCCCTCGGCCCCTTCTTTGTATTGGATGGAGCCGAGGCGGTCAAAGGCCTGCAAGGGGCCGGCGCACTGCAATCGGAGAGCGGGTCCCTTGTGGCCGATGGGCCCCACGCTGCCGCTGTCGTAGGCTCCTTTGTACAAGAATGGGTAGCAGGTAAGGTGCCGAGGGATGTCCTCATTCCGGCCGATACGGCGGCAAGAATTGTCTTTTGGGTGCTCCACGAGAAATACAGTCACCCTCCGTCGGACTGCCACCTGGACGTGTGTGTCACCCATGATATGACGGTGATGTTGCTCATGGACCGATTACTGGGGCAGCCCGCTGGGGCGCACGTCGTTGAGTACCTGGACGGGCTGGTGGCTTTTGAGCAAGAGGGTGGTCAATGGCTCCAGAGTGTCCACGGCCCGGCCGTACGGGTCACACTCACGTGATCGAGCCTGGACGGATCGATTAGAGGAGAGCAAAACAATGGGAATCCTGGAGGACATGCGAAGAATCAAGGGAGATGCGGAATGGATGTGGGTCAACGCAAGCATCCTCGCAATCGACATGTCCCTCGATGCACAGGCCGCCTCGTCGTGGCTTCCCGGCGGGATGAAACTGCTCGAACCGGCCAGGGCCACGGTGTTCGTTGCCGACTATCCGGAGCTCACCATCGATGTGGACCCGTACCACGAGGTGGCCCTGCTCCTCCACGTCCGGTTCGGATGGATGCGCGCCGTGTTCAACCCCTGGATCCTCGTGGACGACGACTCGGCCCTGATCCTGGGTCGGGAGTCCCTCGGATGCCCGAAGAAGATGGGGAAGATCTCGCTGACCGTTGAAGACGACCACGTGGAGGCTTCCGTGGAGAGGAAAGGCGTGCAACTCCTGGAGGTGAGCGGCGCCCTGAAAGGGCCGGTCCATAATCCACCGCCGTTCTTTGACAGGCACTGGATCAACGTCTGGGGGCTCATGGGGTTGACGGTTCAGAAATTGCTCCACTGGAGAGCCCAGGAAGAGATCCACGAAGCACAGAACGTGGACCTCAGCATTTCGGTACATGGGAGCGCAAAGGACCCCATTCACGAGTTGAAACTCGGGGAGGTCCTCGAGGCGAGGCTCTACCGGATGAACTTCGCCAGGACCCAGTCGAGGGCCGTACCGATCCCCATCTTCCCCGTGAGCCCAAGGTTCATGCTGCGGAACTACGCGTTGCGCCACCTGTAGAAGCAATGATCAATAGAGGGAACCCTATGTCTGACATGATTCTATACCACTACGCCTTGTCTCCATATTCTGAAAAAATACGTGCCATGTTGGGTTACACGGGTATGAGTTGGGAATCCGTGACCGTGCGGGAAATACCGCCACGACCTCAGCTTAACCGATTGGCCGGTGGATACCGCAGAGTTCCTGTTGCGCAGATTGGTGCCGACATCTTTTGTGATAGCAAAACGATTGCTGCTGAGATCGCCAGAATAAGTGGCAAAGCCAACTTGGCCTTGGAAACATGCGATCATGAGGTTCGGGAGTTTGCAAACCGCCTGGATTCCGAGTTTCTTTTAGCCTGTTTTGGGACTGCATTGGGCAATAGTCTTATTAAGAAGCTGCTCAAAACATTATCATTGTTGGATTTCGGCCGTTTCATGTGGGACAGAATCAAGATGGGACGAAAATCCTCGCTGCAACAAATGAGTGGCAAAGAGGCAAAGGCTCTTACCCGGGAGTATCTCGAGCGAATGGAAAAGATGCTTGAAGGGGATTCTCTCTTCGGCGATCAACCGAACATTGCAGACTTTAACGCCTATCATGGGCTTTGGTTCATTCAGGACGTAGCGGAACTCAACGTTATCAAGAATTATCCCTCTGTGATCGGCTGGATGGAGCGAATCAATGCATTTGGTCACGGAACAAGAACAGAGATTTCCGCTGAACAAGCGATAGATATTGCCACTGGACAGCAACCCCGCCCTTTGCCGATAGATAACCAGGACGAGGAATGGATGGGTCAGTTCGTTTCTATATCTCCGTCTGATTATGGGAAGGACCCGGTGAAAGGTGTGCTGGTCGCAAACTTGGCCCACAGCTGGATTCTTCAACGAAGGGTGAATGGGTCATCAACCGTACACGTACATTTTCCGAAACAAGGATTTACTCTTGAAGTTGTGCGCTAGCCCGACTTTCGCTATTCGGGCCAAGAAACAGGAAATTTAGGGGTATTCTCTGCCGTAAGTACCTGTAAATCAAGGCACGGATTTCCAGAATCGCTTGTGGTGAAGACGCAAGCGGGCGCTGCCCCCCCGATGCGAATACCGAACCAGAAGTTCAGAGCGAAAGATCTACTGCTTCTCCACTCTGCAAGGATTGTACTTGTGGATCGGGTTGCCGGTCATGGGCTCTCTGCGGTCCGCAGAGATGAGTTCGTTTGCGTTCACCCCGATCTGTTCCAGTTCCCCGGTCTCCTTGTTGGTGTGGATGAGCCCGAAGCCGTGGGGGATGGAAACGTTGCCCGGATAGATGTCGTCTGTGACCTTGGCATCGATCAACACCGTGGTCGTGTCTGTTACGAGCCTTACTGTCTCCCCGTCTGCGATCCCGAGACGTTCGGCGTCCTTCTCGTTCATCCGCATGTAGTTCGTGGGCATCTTGGCCCTGCGCCAGTCGTGGTCCCGCTGGACCGTGTTGCACTGGTAATTGGTCCGCTCGCCGGTCTGCAGGATGAAGGGGAAGTCCTTGTCGGCCGCCAGGTCGATCGTGTC
>JAQYVQ010000370.1 GCA_030145435.1 Syntrophobacteria bacterium
GGGCCAATCATCTCATCATGGGGATGGGTTTTCGCGCCCAGATTTGGGTCAGATTCGGCCGAGACGATCGAGCAAGACCGCAGGCATAGCACCGCTATGTCGAGGATCTTGCGAATGAGGAGGGGTTGAAGATGGCCCAAATCTGGGATGCGAAAATGTGAAGTTATTTCTGCGCGAACCCTAAGCGGTCCTTACATGTGATCAACGGGGAATTAAGTGGCTGTCCCCGAATTGCGCCCGCTCTGCACCGGGAGATTGCCACGCTTCGCTCGCAATATTCGCTTCTGGACTAGGGTTTCTGCTCGCTGGAAAGAAATAGGGTGTTAGATCTCTTCCCTGGCACCCTCACAAGGCCGAAGTAGGACCCGCTCTTCTTCAGTAGCCGGCCGGGCTTCCAATATTTCAAGGTCGTAGATCAACTCCTTGCCGGCAAGGGGATGGTTGTAATCGAGGACAATCCTGTCCTCTTCCTTCTTTTTCACGAAGTACCCGTAGGCCGCACCGGTCCTGTCGTCCCGGGCGACCGCCCACCTTCCCTCTTCCAGTTGCCTTCCCTCCGGGAATTCGTCGTATCCCTTTTCCTTGACCTTTTCCGGCAGATAGGGCCCGAATGCCTCATCCGGAGAGATCCTGGGCTGCATCTTCTCACCTGCCCTCAACCCCACAAGTCGCGTCTCAAGGCCTGGAAGCAGCTGGTTGTACCCGGTGAAGATCTCCAGGATGGCGAGCCCCTCTCGAGGATCTCCCTTGATGTACTCTCCCTCGGCGGTTCTCAGGGAGTAGCGCATCTTTACGTACGTCCCCTTCTCCTTAATCAAATCCGTCTTATGATTTTCACCCATCGTGGCGCCTACGCTTCTTCATCGGATAGCAAGTCTTCTCTCAATTCCGGGATCACTGGGAAGCCCACCCGCTCTGCCTCTTGAAGGTGCCTTCGGGCAGATTCCCGGTCGCCCTTTTGGGCATAGAGAAGTGCCAGGTTGTTGTGCGCCGGACCGAACGCCTCAGAAATCTCCAGGGCCTGCTGGTTCGCTTCGATCGCCTTGTCCAGGTCACCCTTCAGCAGATATGCGTGCCCCAGGTTGGCATGGACTTGCGGAACGTTCTTATGAATCGAGAGGGCCTTTTGGTAGATCTCGATCCCTTCGTCGATCTTGCCCTGCTGGACCAGAAGGAATCCCAGGTTGCTGTAGGCATTGATCTGTCTCGGATCGATCTCAAGGACCTTCTTGTTCTCCTGGATAGCCGCCTCGATGTTGCCCTTCCGCATGTAGATCCCACCGAGGTTGATCCTAGCCTCCAGGAGGCCGGGGTTGAGTTCGAGCGCGGTCTTGAACTCGGTAATGGCCTCATCCCATTCCTTGCGTCTTCCGTGGGCCAGGCCCAGGTTGTAATGCAACGGGGCCGAATCCGGGCGAACGAGCAACTGTCGCTTGAGCTGCTCAAAGGTCTCGTCTTCCTTCTCTTTTGCCAAGAGACTTCTCCTTCCATCAGTACAAAGGGCGGCCCTATGATAGGACCGCCCTCTGCAACGATTCGAACACTGCTTCAACAAGAACGGGGCACACCAACAACCGCTCGAGAGGTAACCGCTAGAACTTGAACTGCGTGGTCGTCCTCCACGTGGTCGTGGCGAGCCGATAGTCATCGATGTGTTGATGCTGGAACTCGATACCCGTCACCTCGAAGAACCTCTCCCAACCAATCCGGTCGATCCACTCCCCGACCCGCTCGTACTTCTTGCCGCCTGCGGCATAGGCTTCGACCATATTCTTGATCGCCTTGACGGTCGAGGGCCAGCGCGGAGGCTCATTCGGGAGGAAGGGCACGGCGAGCTTGGAGAAGGCAGGGGGCGTCCTCGAGTTGGAGACCTTGCCTCCCACCCACAGGGCAATTCCGTCACCCTGAGCGTCAGCCAGCGGCATGGCGGAACACATGGTGTAGCAGTTGCCGCAGAACATGCACCGCGGATCGTTCACCTCTACGCTCTTGACCTCCTTGCCGTCGGGAAGAGTGACCTTCTTCGGCTTGATCGCGGCCGTGGGGCAGGCAGAGATGGCCAGAGGGATTTCGCACACCGCATCCACTCGATCGTGCTCAATCAGAGGCGGCTTACGATGGATCCCGAGGATGGAGATGTCCGAGCAGTGAACCGCGCCGCACATGTTCAGGCAACAGGCCAGGGAGATCCTCACCTGGGCGGGCAGGGTCATGGAGGTGAAATAGTCGTAAAGCTCGTCCATCACGGCCTTGACGACGCCCGAGGCATCGATGGCCGGGGTGTGGCAGTGGAGCCACCCCTGGGTATGGACGATATTCGTGATTCCGGCCCCTGTACCGCCGATGGGGAACTTGTTGTCGCGGCTCGCCAGATCCTTCTTCAGGGGCTCGAGCTTCGACTTGTCGCTCACCAGAAACTCGATGTTGTTCCGTGTCGTGAACCGCAGGTGGCCGTCGCAGTACTTGTCCGCGATCTCACAGATTTCGCGGATGTGCTCCACGCTCATGATCCTGCATCCGCCCACACGCACGCTGTAAATCTCGGCTCCGGACTCGGAAACGTGCACGAGCACGCCCGGCTCGAGGATCTCGTGATACTTCCATTTCCCGTAGTTCTCTTTGATCACGGGCGGAAGGAAGTCCTTGTAATCCGGGGGGCCAATATCGGTGATTCTATCTTTGTCTACCATTTTCTTATATCCTCCCTAGGCCTGGTGTCTTTTTCGGTATGCCGCAACATCCCGCGTCCAGCCACCTTCCACCTCTTCCTCCTTGAAGAAGATGTACGGGTTGTACCGCGGCGTGTTGACCATCCTTGGGTCGGGGTCGAGCTCAACGGCCTCGAGGAACGACCGCATGCCAAGCCGCTGAATGCACTCGCCGATCCGCTCCCGGTTCCTTCCGTTCTCGTCCCACCACTCCCACATCTTTTCGACGAATTCCTTGAACTCCTCGTATGGGGGTTCCATCTTGATGAAAGGAATGATAACGCTCGAAAGCTGCGCTCCTTCCAGGATCGGCGCCTTGGCCCCGATCAGGATGGTGGCGCCGGTGTCCTGACCGGGCCAGAGGGCTCGCGGCATGACGTTGATGCAGTGCATGCAGCGAACACAATTCTCGGTAAAGATCTCCAGTTTCTTTCCGTCCCATGCCATACACTTGGTCGGACAGAGACCGATGACCTCGGTCTGCATGTCCACGGCCCGCTTTTCAGAACCGTGTGCACCGCCGTTCGGGGCGAACTCACCAGCCGCGTATGCCTGGACCATCTTCTGATCGATCCGGATGTCGTCCCGCCAGGTCCCGACGATCGAGCAGTCGGCCCGCGCAACGGATGCAACGCAATCGTTCGGGCATCCCGAGGACTTGAACTTGAACTTGTAGGGCCACGCAGGCCGGTGGATCTCGTCCTGAAAGGTCTTGGTGAGATCGTAGATGATGCCCTGGGTGTCGATGCAGGCCCACTCGCAACGGCTCTTGCCGAGGCAGGCCGAGGGGGTACGCAACGCGGAACCGGACCCGCCGATATCCATGTCGCATTCCTTGGCCAGGGCCTGGAAGCAGGGCTCCAGGTTGTCGGTGCTGGTCCCGAGGAGGATGATGTCCCCGGTGGACCCGTGCATGTTGGTCATGCCGCTTCCGTACTTCTCCCAGATGTCACAGACCTTTCGGAGAATCTCCGACGTGTAATACTTCCCCGTGGGCTGGTTGATCCGCATCGTGTGAAAGTGGGCAACCTCAGGGAACAGGTCGGGACGGTCACAGTACCTCCCGATCACGCCTCCCCCGTACCCCATCACGCCGACGATTCCGCCGTGCTTCCAGTGTCCCTCTTTCTCCTCGTAGGAGAGTTCCATGACCCCCAGAAGGTCGTCGCAGGCGGGCTTCTTCGCGGCCATCCGTTTCATGTCGGTTACAAAGCTCGGCCACGGCCCCGATTCCAGCTCGTCCAGCAGGGGGGTTTTGTGTTTCAATGCCATTCCTTTGTCCTCCTTGCCGATTTTAGGATTTCTTAAAACGACCAATCAAATAGCTTTCTTCACACACTCGAAAGCTTCTTTCGTTTTCCTATGGAAGAACACCCTCCGTGAGTCCAGCGTTCACCTCCTCTCTCTTGTGATACGGTGTTCCTTTCTCCTCGTTGTTTTCTTGGGCTACCCTTCTATCCTCAGCTTCCTATTTATCTTTATCTTCAGCCTCGCCCTGCGTTTCGCAGGACGAGGCGATCCAAACGTGGTTCAACATCGCTTGCAGTCTGTACCCTCTAGCTCGCTTGTGTTTCCTGCCCCTCCGTCATGCAGACGACGGGGACCTTTGCGAGCAGCTCTCTCCCGCAGGCCCGGTTGTGGATCAGAGCCGTTGTTCTGTAAACGATGTGGGCAAGCTTTGAATAGGGGGTGTAGGCGAACAGGGACCACACCGCCACCAGATGGATGTAGTACAGAATGTAGTACAGGAAGCCGATGCCCATCCAGCGGACGATCTCCGCGAGCATGCCCGAGGCCCCGACGGTAATCACCATCCCCAGCAGAAACCAGTCATAGTACGAACTTGCCGTCTCGTCGCCTTCCTGGTTCAGGCGATTGCGGATGATCAGGAAGAGCCCCACAAGCAGGGAGATCCCTCCGAGGTTGCCGAGAAGCTTTACCGGATTCCACAAGGGCCAGGGCGTCAAGGGCACGTGGACGATCAAATTCAGAAAGTAGACGCCGGCAAAGATGCACGACGTCGTGATGAAAAGGGCCACAAAGCCGTAGAACACTCCCAGGTGGCCAAGATAGCGGTCCTGGTTGGTGCCGCATTCCTTGAAGTTGCTGTGGAAGGCGATCTCTTTCACGACCTCGATAGCGGCCGGTATGAAGCCCATCTTCCGGGTCCGCGCGGAGTCCATATCTCCCCAGAACCGAAGCACACCCCTTGCGAAGACACTCACCGCAAACAGGCCGGTCAGGATGAAGAGCACGTCCACGGTCCACATAGGGATCATCTCCCAGGAACGGATGCTCTCATCCAGCACGATCGTCTCACCGTGCACGACCCGTGTCGGTCCCTCCCCGTGCCACCAGAGGTTCGTCAGACCGATGAGCACCGCGATGAGGATTGCGGGGATGGCAATCAGCAGGGGCAGGGACTTCGGATCGCCGACCCTCTTGGCGATCGCCTGCGGAGCAGCGTAGTGCTCGATCGCCTTCTTCCGAAGGGCATTCATCACGTCTCCGGGCTTCGCCCCCCGGGGACAGTACGTGGAGCAGTCATTGCAATTGTGGCAAAGCCAGATATCCGGGTCCTTGACGAGCTTGTCCTTGAGTCCCCACTGGGCCTGAATCATCTCTTTTCGGGGAAAAGGCTCCTCCGGGGGGGAAAGCGGACAGACCACGGAGCATGTAGCACACTGAAAACACTTCTTGAGTGTATCCCCTCCGGATCCGATCACATCGCGCACAAAGTCCAGATCCGGTTCAATACGGTACGGCTGTGTCATCGACCAACCCTCCTACCAGCCCTTGTAAGGATTCGGACCGACCTCTTCCATTTTTTCCATGAACTCGTTGAGCAGATCCGGGATCTGGCCATATTCGTTGATGGCAAGCTGGTGGACCCTGATGCGCTCGGATTCGAGCACGAGGCGGTCCAACGTCTCCTGAATCTTCCCCATACGGTAGTCCGCCAACTCGGAGCCCTTCATGAAGTGACACTGATAGTCATCCCCGTACTTGCACCCGATCAGGAAGATGCCGTCGATGCCCTTGGACAGACAGTCCGCGATCCACACCAGGTTGATGTCCCCCAGGCAGCGCAGCGGAATGAACCGGACATACGGGGAGTACTGCAGGTGGTTGATTCCGGCAAGATCGAGGGCGGGATACGCGTCGTTCTCGCAAATGAAGCAGACCACGCGCGGTTTCTCTTCGTCTTCTTCGGGCACCTCGATGGCCTTCACCATGGAGCCGACGATATCGATCGAAAAGTCCTTGAAGCTGATGATTCGCTCCGGGCAGGACCCCATGCAGATGCCGCAACGGCGGCAGCGTGTGGGATTCGGCAGGGGCGTACCCTTTTCGTCCTCGTCGTACATCCCGAAAGGACACTCTTCGGTACAGCGCTTGCACTGGGTGCAGCGCTGGAGGAAGAGGTCAGGATAGGTGATGTCCCCCGCACGTGGGTGGACCGCCTCTCCCCGGGAAGCCATCTCGACACACTGAATCGCCTTCAGGGCCGCACCGGTCGCGTCGTCGACCGCCATGAGGCCTTCCATCGGCTGGCGTACACATCCGGCCGGGTAGATGCCGGTCCGTCGGCTCTCGTAAGGGAAACAGACGTAGTGGGAATCCGGGAAGCCGTACTTGAGAGCGGGCAATTCAGGCCCCTGTCGGTAGGTCAGGTTCAGGATGTTCGACTTGATGACCTGGTCTGAAGGGGGCTCGGGCGCATCCGCGTCCTTCTTCTTTTCCTCTTCCTCACTCGTGAGCTCCACCACTTCGCCGAAAGCGGTGGCCGGCACCATACCGGTGACCAGCACGACCATGTCGGCCTTGATCTCGATCGAAAAGTCCTTGAAGCTGATGATCCGCTCCGGGCAGGACCCCATGCAGATACCACAACGTCGGCCGCGCGTCGGATTCGGCAGAGCCGTGCCCTTCTCGTCCTCGTCGTACATCCCAAAGGGACACTCCTCGGTACAGCGCTTGCACTGGGTGCAGCGCTGGAGGAAGAGATCAGGATAGGTGATGTCACCCGCACGCGGGTGGACCGCCTCTCCCCGGGAAGTCATCTCGACACACTGAATCGCCTTCAGGGCCGCACCGGTCGCATCGTCGACCGCCATCAGGCCGTCCATCGGCTGGCGCACACATCC
>JAQYVQ010000425.1 GCA_030145435.1 Syntrophobacteria bacterium
AGTCTTTCTTCGGCCAGTATTCCTTCACGAGATGGTCTTTCAGGCCGGTCTGGACCGCATCGAAGTGCCTCGAGAGGATGTCCCAGCAAAGGTCCAGGGCTTCTTCGATCGGGATGTTCACTTCGAGAGCCATCAATTCCTTTTCAAAGTCATCGCCGTAGGCGAGCAGGGTCTCGTCCCACTTGGACAGCTTGAACCCCATGGCGATCTTGTTCCGCGACTCCCGGCAGTCCGAGTAGAGCCGGATCATGACGTTCATGATGTCGTTGTGATCTTCCCGGGTCACCTTGGAGACCACATTCTGTTTCAGGCGGCTCAGAGAGCCGAAGGGGTCGATGACGCCGTTCTTCAAGTAGAACTGCCCCTCGGTGATGTATCCGGTGTTGTCCGGCACAGGGTGCGTGACGTCGTCCCCGGGCATGGTCGTGACGGCCAGGATGGTGATGTCGCCCATTCCGTCGATATCCACCGCCTTTTCGTAGCGGCTGGCGAGCTGGGAGTAGAGATCGCCCGGATAGCCCCGGTTGGAGGGGATCTGCTCCATGGAGATGGAGATTTCTTTGAGGGCGTCCGAGAAGTTCGTCATGTCCGTCAGGAGCGTGAGCACACGGCGGCCCGCCTCGGCAAACCGCTCCGCCACGGCAAGGGCCATGTCCGGAACGAGGAGGCATTCCACTACCGGGTCCGAGGCCTGGTGGATGAACATGATGACGCGGTTCATCACGCCGCTCGCCTCGAAGGTCTCTTTGAAGAAGGTATAGTCGTCGAACTTGAGCCCCATCCCTCCGAGGATGATGATGTCCGCCTCGGCCTGCATCCCGACACGGGCCAGGACCTGGTTGTAAGGTTCCCCCGGGATCGAGAAGATGGGCAGCTTCTGGCTCACCACCAGCGAGTTGAACACGTCGATCATGGGGATGTTCGTTCGGATCATCTGCTGGGCGATGATGCGGTTGGCCGGGTTGAACGAAGGCCCCCCGATCGGGATGTCTTCCTCCACCGGCTCGGGGCCGCCGTCGATCGGCACGCCGCTTCCGTTGAAGATTCGGCCGAGCATCGACTCCCCGTACTTGACCTGCATCGGGTGCCCGAGGAAGCGCACGTGGTCGTTCGTGGCGAGCCCCTTGGTCCCGCCGAACACCTGCAGGGTGACCATGTCTCCGGACACGCGGATGACCTGCCCGAGCGTCGTCCGGCCGGGGGACTGGATTTCCGCCAACTCACCGAGCCCGATTCCGGTGGCGTGCAGCGAGGCGATACTGCCCGTGATCTCTGTGATCCGCGTGACTATCTCTCTCACGGCATTAGCTCCCTTGCCGGCTGTCCAGACAACGCCCACCTGCTGCGTTGCACTCACCCTTCGTCACTGCGGCGTACGGTGTACGCCTCATTCCTCAGGATTTCGTGCGCCTTGCATCTGGGCATTTCTGACCAGCCTGCCTTGGAGCCTGATGGTTTTCAGGCTCCTAGAAATTCGTTGATCTGCTCTTCGTATTTCTTGAAATCCTCGCCTTCCCACTCGGAGGAATTCCAGTTTCTGACGAGGGCGGTCAATTGGAAGAATATCTGCCGCGCATCGTCCTTGTCTTGAGCGGTGATGTCCTTCTGGAGTATTTCGGTGATCTTCTTGAAGACGTACACCTGACGTTCCATCGTGTTGTAGGCATCCACGTCGTCAAAGGCGTTCTGCTGGAGGTAGACCGCATCGATGAATTCCGCCTTCAGAGATTTGATGAAGTCAGGCAGGCTGGTTCCCTCTTCCCCGACCACGTCCATCCTCTTCTTGATCTCGTCGCCGGTGAAGATCATCTTCTGCGCGTCCTTGACCATTTTCACCCAGTCAGGGTCGATCTTGTCCAGGGTCGCCTTCATCTGTTCCATGTACTTGGACCAGGAGATCAGCGGGTCGATGGCCGGGAAGCGTCGGGCGTTCGACCGAGCCCAGGTCAGGCCCAGGAATGTGCCCACCACGGCGAGGGTGCCCTGCGTGACCGGCTCCTCGAAGTTTCCACCCGCCGGTGAGACGGTCCCGATGATGCTGACCGAGCCCTTGGATCCGTCTTCGAGCTCAACGTAGCCGGCGCGCTCGTAGAATTCGGCGATCCGGGTTTGCAGGTAGGCAGGGAACGCCTCTTCGCCCGGGATCTCCTCCAGGCGGCCGCTCATTTCGCGCAGTGCCTGCGCCCAGCGGGACGTGGAGTCTGCCAGCAGGAGAACGTTCAAGCCCATCTGGCGATAGTATTCGCCCAGGGTGACGGCTGTGTAAATGGATGCCTCCCGGGCGGCAACGGGCATGGAGGAAGTGTTGCAGATGATGATCGTACGCTCCATCAGGGTCTTGCCCGTGTACGGGTCCTTCAGGTGCGGGAACTCGCGCAGGGTCTCGACCACCTCACCGGCCCGCTCTCCGCAAGCCGCCACGATGATGATGTCCACGCTGGCGTAACGGGAGATGAGCTGCTGCAAGACCGTCTTGCCCGATCCGAAGGGGCCGGGGATACAGGCCGTTCCGCCCTTGGCCACGGGATAGAACGTGTCGATGATCCGGCAGCCGGTGACGAGCGGCTCCACGGGCAGGATTCGTTCCTTGTACTTGTTCAGGGCAACCTTGATGGGCCATTCCTGCATCATGGTGAGGTTGCGGGTCTCGCCCCTCTCGTCCTCGACCTCGGCAACGGTCTGCGCGACCGTGTAGCTTCCCTTCTCGGCCATCTTCTTCACCTGGGCCTTGCCGATGAAATCGAAGGGAACGAAGATCTGGTGGGTGAAAATTCCCTCCGGGACCGTACCCAGGACATTCCCCGCCTGGATCGTGTCGCCTGCTTTGGCCACGGGCGTGAATTCCCACTGTTTCGACCGGTCGAGGCAGTCGAGATAGATGCCGCGCTTGAGGAAGAGCCCGCTGTGCTGGGCGAGCTGTGGCAGGGGATTCTGGAGACCGTCGTAAATCTGTTCCAGCAGGCCCGGGCCGAGCTCGACGACGAGCAAGTTCCCGGTGAACTCCACCGCATCGCCCACCTTGATATCCCGGGTGTCCTCGAAGACCTGCATGTCGCAGACCGTACTGCGGACTCGGATCACCTCGCTTTTCAGCTTGCGGTCCCCAGTGATCACATAGGCCACCTCGTTCTGTAGAACATCTGTCTCAAAGGAGGCAGTGACCATGTTTCCGTAGGCTGCGACGACCTTTCCGCTGACAGACATTTCAGACGCCCTCCAGGTGACGAACAATCTCCATGCCTCGCTCCTCGCTGAGCGCCAGGCGTTTTTCCAGGAGTTGAAGTTTGAGCAAGTATGCGAGGATTACCTCGAAATCAAAGTAGACCTGTGTGGTTTGTTCATCGAGGTAGTCCCAGAGGATCTGCTCGATGGTATCTTCAAGCTGAAGAGGGTCCCTGGCTTCGACCAACCGTTCGATCCAGGGAATCTCCTGGCCGAGGCCGAAATCCTCGGCGCTCGCCCGGCCCAACTGTTCCACGATCTCTCCCTCTCCCAGCACGTGGTCGGAGGGGGGGAGTCCCTTCCTGCGAGCCCGAATGGCCGCC
>JAQYVQ010000474.1 GCA_030145435.1 Syntrophobacteria bacterium
CATCCAGTTGCCCGAGGAACAGGAACCGAACCCGTACCTGGACCGATTCGTGGAGTTCGACCACTTCTTCGTCCGGAAGGTGATGCTCGTCAAGTATTCAAGGGCCTTTGTGGTCTTGCCGGGAGGGTTTGGAACGCTGGATGAGGTCTTCGAAACCGCCACCCTGATGCAGACCGGCAAGATCGAGGCCTTTCCGATCGTGGCCATGGGAGGGAATTTCTGGAAGTCCCTCGGGAAGTTCATCGAAGAAACGCTCATCCCGGAGGAAACCATCAGCCCCTCGGATCTCGATCTCATCCAACGGGCCGATTCGATCGACCACGCGATCGAGATCATACGGAAAGGCTTCTGAAGGGAAAGGCCTCCTTAGCAGCCCATTGAAAGAGTGGCTAGAGGCTGTTCAAAAAGTTCCAGATGCAAGGCAGGCGAAATCCCGAGGAATGAGGCGTACTTCCTGTACGTTGAATGACGAGGGATGAAGCCGAACGCCGCAGATGGGACTTTTTCAACATCCTCCTAAGGGTCGAAGCGGTAGCCCAACCCCCTGACCGAAACGATGTGCTCCGGCGAAGCAGGGTCCTTCTCGAAGTACGTTCTCAAACGGCGCATAAAATTGTCCACGGTTCGCGTCTCGACGCCCGGCCCGTAGCCCCATACCTCGCGCAGCATGTCCTCGCGGGAGACGGTCTCCGACGCCCTTTCGACCAAGCACTTGAGGATCGAGAGCTCCTTCTCCGTGAGCCTTCTCTCCCCTCCCGGCCCCATGGCCGTTCGCTCGCGAAAATCCACCCAGCATCCCTCCCCGAAGCAATACCGATCTCCCTCGCCCGGAACGGTCCGGTACCAGCTGCTCCTTCGCAGCATTCCTCTAATGCGCAAGAGGAGTTCCTGCAGGTGAAAGGGCTTGGTCAGGTAATCGTCCCCACCACACTCGAGGCCCTTGACCCGGTCTTCTTCTGCGGACCTGGCCGTAAGCATGAGGATCGGCACCCGGGGATCCCGGTCGCGGATTTGTCGCGCAACTTCGAAGCCGTCCAGAAGGGGGAGCATGAGGTCGAGAACGATCAGGTTCCACTGCCCCCGATCGAAGAGCTCCAGGGCCTCCTGACCGTCCCGGGCGAGCTCGGCCTCGTACCCCTCTGCGGACAGGTTGTACAGCAGGCCTTCGGCCAGGTGCTTCTCATCTTCGATCAGCAGGATTCGTGCCGTTGACGTATTCATACTCTCCTAAAGGGCAAAACAGACAGAAGATCCCGGGTCCGGAGGCGGGAGGACCGGGGCCCACTCCGTGGAAGATCCAGGATGAAGGTCGTCCCCTGCCCTGGCTTTCCTTCACTGCGAACCGAGACCTTGCCGCCGTGTGCGGCAACAACATTCTTGACGATGTACAGCCCCAAACCGGTCCCTTTCACGGTTCGCGTCATCTCTCTTCCCACGCGGTGGAACATCTTGAACACCTGCTTCTGGGCTCGCTTGGGGATTCCGACACCGCGGTCCTCGAAGAGCACCCTGCATCGCCGTCCGGATCGTTTTAGGGAGACCCTGAGCCAAAAACCGGATGGGGAATAGCGAATGGCGTTCTCGATCAGGTTGTCCATCGCGATCTTCAGGTTCTCCCAGTCGCAACGGACGGATATGCCCGATTCGAGGTCGAGCACCAGTTCCTCTTCCTGCCAGCCGTGCTTCGTCCGCTTTTCCTCGAGATACTCGGCGAGTCGCGTACTCAGCGGAACCCAACCAAAGGCGTAATCGATCTTGAATCTCTGGACCCGGGAGACCCACAGGATGTTCTGTATGAGAGCGGAGAGCCTCTCGGTCTCCTCCTGCATCCGTCCGAGGAACTCCTTCCGGAGCCCCTCCTCCGGGTCCCGGAAGACGAGGGTTTCCAGGTAGAGTTGAAGAGAGGCCAGAGGGGACCTGAGTTCGTGGGTCACACTCGAGATGAAGTTCTGATGGACCAGGTTCAGGGCCGCCTGCTTCCGGTAGGTGACATAAATCACGATGATTCCGAGGAGCAGGAACAGCATCAGGATCCCGGCACCGAACAGGGCCACCCAGGGCGGCCCCACCCCGGAGGGTCCGAACGAAAAGCGCATGGAGATGCGCTGGATGGTCTGGTAGTTGTTGATCGAATAGTAGACCCAGAGGGCCACGAGGCCAGCCCAGGCGATGTTGATCAGGACAAAAAGGATGAGGGAAGCGCGCGATCCAAAGCCTCTCTGCACCGGGTTCCTCCGTTCTTCTCTTGGCCGATCCAGGTTCGGTGAGTCTGCCGACTCGGGCGCGAGCCTCTCCACGGATCCTGTGCCCCCCGAACCACCGCTGCTTTTCGGCACTTCATTTTAGGCGAAACCCGGGGAATCGGCAAAGCGAGGAAAGAAGGGGGGGCCGCAGCAGAGGGCTTCGTTCAATATGCGGGTCAGCCCGCTGGGAACGGCTCTTCCCGGCATCCTGCGGCCGCCAGGAGCTTACGGATCGAATCGATCTTCGGCCTCACATAGCGCTGGCAGTAAGGCAGGAATTCCTGGGGGAGGGGTTCCAGGCTCTTCCTCAGCCAACGCATGAATTCTTCCACAGACTCGCGTAACGGCTCAGCCGTGTGGGAGACCTCTCGGCTAAGGTTCTCCACCCGGTTCCCCCACTCCTTCCACAGGCGTTGGTAACGATTGTCGACTTCCCGGGACCACGATTCCAGGGCCTTCAGCTGTCGCCGGTGTCCTCGCACCTGGCAGCGGACCCAGAGGGCAAGGAGGCTGCCCATAATCCGAATCTTGGCGTTGTAGAGCCGTTCCCTTGGCGCGGAGAGGAGCTGGCGGAAGGCCTCTTTCCAGGAGTAGAAATCCTGATGGGAGCGGAACACCTCCTCCTGAAGCAGGTGGGGCGTCATCTTGGCAGGCCGAATCACCACGTGCAGGGCGTCATACAGATGCCATTCTCGGCTGAGCACCTTCCCCTCTTCCGCATACCGGGCCGTCAGGGGCGTGCCGGGGAGGGTGGTCAGGGCGAAGAACTGGGCCGTGCCGATCCTCATCCTCTTTGCGAAGGCGACCGTTTCCCGAACCGTTCCGACCGTGTCCGCGTCCGAGCCCAGGACAAACATGCCGTGGATCGACAGGCGTGCCTCATGAAAGCGCCGTATGGCATCCTCGTTCTTCTCCCGACTCGTATTCTTGTTGAAAAGATCGAGGCTCTCCTGGTTGGTCGACTCGAATCCGACGTAGACCTTCGTACAACCCGCTCGCTTCATCAGGGCGAGAAGGTCCCGGTCCTGGGCCGCTTCGACCCTGACCTGGGCCCCCCACCAGGGCATGCGAATCCCCTTCTCGAGGACCTTCTCCAGGATCGCCTTTGTCCGGGCCGGCCTGGCGTTGAAGTTGTCATCGCCGAAGAAGATGGGCTTTCGGGTCTGTCGCAGGGTGTGCTCGATCAGTTCCACGGCCCGGTCCGCATCGAGAAACCGATACCCGCATCCGAACTGAGAGATCACGGCACAGAAGTCGCACTGGAAGGGACAACCACGAGAGGTGACGACCACGCTGTTGTTGATTCCCTTCCGAACCGCTGCCGGATACACAGGGAAGGGGAGCGCCGACAGGTCTTCACTGGCCAGGAAGGGCCTGTCCGGATTGTGATGGATGTCCCCATTCCGGTCCCGGTACGAGATCCCCTGAACGTCTTCCAGGAAGGGATCCACCCTGTCCTCGGCAAGCCTCTCCATCAGTTCCACGAGACTCGCGTCTCCCTCACGCCGGACGACCACGTCGCCGTGCTGCAACGCCTCTTCCGGCAGGGCCGTCACGTGCGGCCCACCGAAGACCGTCCGGATCCGCGGGTTCAGTCCCTTCAATCGCCGGGCCAGTTCATAGCCGGGCGGCTGGGTCCGCGTGATAGAAGAGATCCCGACCACGTCGAGTTCGGCCAGTTCTCTCATCTCTTCCGGATGAAACCTCCCCCCATAGCGATTGTACAGGGGATTGTAAGTCGTGATCGATGAAAAACCCTGTTTGCTCAGGATCGCAGAAAGCAGGTCGATGGCCCGGGAGGGCAGGCGGACCATGGAGTACAGATCCTTCATCCTGGGGCCCCAGAGAGTCCCGTCCTTGGTTGCGTAAGGCTCGATCAACCCGATGCTGAGGTCCTTCTTCATGAGGCTGCTTCCTTTGCATGTTCGATGAGGATGGTATCTACTCGATGACTCAGAGCGTAACACACTCCACCGCGACTGGGCAGACGTGCTCTGTAAAAGATTTGTAATATTAGACCCTTGGAAGGAATCAGGTCCGTCGCGGATAAGAGGAAACGCCCCACAGGGGGAAACCGGAAAATTGACAGAGGCTACAGGGGACTCTATTCTTCTTGGCAAACGAACGATGGTACAAGAGGAATCACCGATCGAAGAATCGCTGGTTTTCGCGCGAGAGAGACCGTACAAAACAGGACGAGTGCGTTCGGGAGACACTGCAACATGACAGGAACCTTCTCGAGTCCATGGTCGCCCACCCGCAAGGGCTTTCCGGCCCTGCTTCTCATCCTGCTTCTTGCTGCGGGCGGGTGCTCCGTCAAACCCGATTACCAGGAGGCCCGTGCCCTCGACACGCCTGAAGCTTACGAAGCGTTCCTGGACAAACATCCGGACGACAAAGAGTACTCGCCGAAAGCGAGGAAGCATTTGGAGAGCCTCTCCTTTGAGGAGGCTCGAAAGAAAGACACCTTTGGAGGCTACACACAGTTCCTGAAAGAATATCCGTATGGAAAATACACGTCGCGGGCCCAGCAGGCGGCTGAGGACATACGGGCCAGAGAACTCGGGATCCACCTGTACCGGACACAGCCGCCGGACTTCTACGATTGGGTGAGCAGCCGACGCCTGCCCTACCGCATCCGGGTCCGCTCATCGAGCCCGGACCCGGACGGGACCCGGCACCTGGAAGGCAAATGGTACTCGGAACTCGTGCGAAGGGGGTTGTTCGTTCCCATGGATCCCCAGAAGACGTATCGGATGTCGCCGGATCTCACGCTCTACCTGAGGGAAACGGTCGTCATTCTGTGCACCAATGCCCTGGCCCTCGTGGAGGCCGAGGTTCGCGTCAAAGGGAATACCGTGCAGACATACCGCGTTGCGGCCGACCACATCGAGCAGTACCTTCTATACGAAATCTTCAAAGACCAGGACCTGTACGACCCCCTATTACGTGCCCCGCAAGAAGCCGTCCGAACCGTTGAGGAACGCTTCGAGCAGTGGCGAAAGAAACTCCCCCTGGAGGGTTCCCTTGCCCTGGAATTCGAGATCACCCAGCAAGCCTCAGAAGAAGATCAGGCGATGATCAGGGAGTTCGTGGACTTCCTGGGAGAACTGCCCCTCTACGAGGGCTTCAATGCGTATCCCCGGGGCCGACCGTCGACCCGCGTCACCTCCCGAAGGATCTATCTGGGGGTGAATCAGGAGACCCAGTCACCGCAAGCCTCCATGCAGTGGCGTTCGGCCGGCGCTTCCGTGGACTGGAGCGATTGGAACACGAGGTGGATCCTTGAGGACAGAGACTACTGCTTCAAAAAGATGACCCTGGATTTGCTCGATCTCCTGACGGCCCCGGCAGGCCGCTGAAAAACGCCCACCTGCTGCGTTGCACTCATCCTTCGTCACTGCAGCGTACGGTGTACGCCTCATTCCTCAGGATTTCGTGCGCCTTGCATCTGGACCTTTTTCAACGGCCTGCGGACAGGCAATCCTTCAACAGGCTGCTACGCCTCCGAAGAACACCATTTCATGAACCGGGACGCATCCCGGGCAGCGTCCGGGGTCTGCCAGACGAAGAAGCCCTCCCCGTCCTGCTCATCGGCATCCGGGGCCGTGCCCCGGATGTCAAAGAAGTCGTCTTCTGTGTAAGCCCCCCTTCCGCGCGTCTTCTCCCTCATCCGAAAATAGAAGGCATCCCCCGAGAAGGGCCTGCTGAGGAGCGGATCGACCGCCGCAACCAAACCGCATTCCCGGCAGAGGGCCTCTGTCTCCTGCTCCTCCCATATCCCGTCCGGCTCCCAGATCAGGCGATAGGGGCCCCTTTCGATGGAATCGAAGAAGCGAACCAGGTTTTCCCTGTTTTGACGGGTGGGCGTAAAGGAAGCAGGCGTATGGAACACGATCGCCTTTGCATCCAGAATCCGGGCAGCCCTCTCGACAACCGCCCAGGCCCACTGCGTCTGCTCGGTGGGCTGGAAGGAACCGAATCGGTCCCCGGCTTCCTGTTCCCAAGGACGCCGAATCCTCTGATACCCGGAATACGTTGACGGATGGGTGATGAGCTGCCACGCTCGAATCGAAAAAGCAAACCCCTCCGGCGCCTCCCTGCGCCACCGCGCGAGGGTACGTTCCGTGGGAGGGTCGAAGAAGCTCTCTTGAACCTCAACCAGGTTGAACCGCTGAAAATAATCGGAGAGCTTCATCGAGAAGCCGGCACAGCCGACCCTCCAGGGACTCCCTGGGTCTCTTCCTGTGATCATTCGTGCCATTCCCTGTTCCGATTCAAGTTGGTTGGGCTCCGTCTCTCGCCGCTTTCGTGGCTCAGTGGCTAGTGGCTGACGTGCCCGTGCCCGAACACGGGTGGCAGCCGTATGCATGTGTTTTGCATGTTCCGGTTAGGGTATGGCCTGCTTTTCGTCGACCAAGGCCGCCGGGGGCTGGGTTCGCCTATTATAGAGGTCCTCCTGCAGGGCGCGCCAACGGTGAAACCGGCTGCCGATCACGGCGAGCTGCTCCTTGTCGTCCACATCCAAGGCTGCGCCTCCGTAAGTGGTCGTGGTCATGGCGAATCGAGTCTCCAAAATGGCGCCGATATCCTCGGCCACTTTGTCCTTGTCGAGAAACCTGCGCAGCAGTCGATTCAGGGGCATCCAGGGGATCCGCCCCAGGACGCGGCACACGTGGAGGAGGCAGAACCGGAAGACCATCCCGAGTGTCAGTTCGGGCAGACTCAGCAGCTCGCGGAGAAGGAGCAGCATGTTCTTCCACTTCGTTTGATAGCGAAACCGGTACATCAATTGGCCGTACTGGGGATTGATCACCCGGAAGACCCGGATCATGTGCAGATTGTTCTGACGCTCGAGAGAATCCTTTAAATAAAAATAGGCAAGCCTTATCCCCGGCGTACCTTTCTCTGGATAGTACGGTTTCAGCGCCTCCTCGGGTGTCGTGCCCGCGACATAGTCGTAACGCTGCATGTCACACCCTTCGATGAATTCCTCCAACTCGTAATGGGTCAGTAGGGGCATGTCCGATCCCAGGAAGAGAACCGCCTTGCCCTCATATCGCGCACGGAGGGTTTCCTCGGGCAGGGCCGCTCCGTCCGGCCCTTGAGCGGGAAGGGTCGCAAGAAAGGTGTTCCACCCGTTGTCCATGAGCGAGGTCCACTGCTCGACAACGATCACCTCCTTCTGCCCTTTTCCTCCGATTCCCTCCGTCTCCAGGGCCTCGAGGATCCTTTCTCTGGGCCCCACGACGAAAATCCGGGTAACGTACCGACAACGCTGCAATGCGGAAATCACGTGGGCGATTACAGGAATGCCCTCAATCTGGAGCAGCGCCTTGTTCTCTCCACACACGGGCTTGTAGGCACCCCGATCGCCGGCCAGCACCACCGCATCCAGCGTCTCCTTGGGGTCATTCCGCTCGTCAGGCATCAAACGTCCCCGTTTCACTGTCAAATCATGCACCCCTGAAAGGTTTGGATACCCTTTTTACTAGAACAGGGAAAAACGAAGCAAGTCCCTTCCACGGGGCAGCGATTTCTCCCGGGTCTGCAGTCGAGCGACCGGCTCCCGATCTTTTTTTTCCTGCTCGGCCCCGTTTCGCTCATTTTTACCTTGAAATATATGTTTCAATATATTATGAAATACGAAAATTAACCACCTTCAAAGGATCGATTTCTCAATTGTCAGGCAAAGACCTCGGGCCGGATTCCGTTTTATAATACGATTAACAAACAGAGGAGGAGAAGGGGTATGACAAAGGCCGAATTGATTGACAGAGTCGCACAGCAGATCTCCAAGTCCGCAGATGTCAGCAAAAAGGCAACGGGGGAAATCATCGACCTCGCCGTTGCAGAGGTCGCAAAGGCGATCAAGAAGGAGAAGCGATTCAGCTACCCCGGCTTCGGGACCTTCAACGTGAAGAGCCGCAAAGCACGTAAGGGGCGCAACCCGCAAACCGGCGAGGTCATCAACATCAAGGCCAGCAAGTCGGTTTCCTTCAAGCCGGCCCCCGAATTGAAGAAGAAGCTCTAGCCTCAGAAGGGACCCACAAGAAAGAATGCCGGGGGGCGTCCCTCCCGGCATTCTTCTGTTCTTCGGTTCCGCTCTGTAGCAGGAGTCGGTCTACTTTTTCTCCTGTGCTTCGTCAAACCGTTCGAACTGCATCGTAAACGTGCCCCTGCCTTTGCTGGCGGAGCGCAGATCCGTGGAATACCCGAACATCTCGGACAAAGGGATGGAGGCACGGATTTCGGTGATCTGCCTCTTGGGAAGAATCTCGAGGATTCTTCCTCTTCGGGCCTGTACATCCCCGATGACTCCACTCGCGTACTCCTCCGGAACGAGGATATCAACCGACATGATCGGTTCGAGGAGGATGGGGTTCCCCCGCCCATAGGCCCGCTGAAACGTGGTCGCCGTTGCGATTCGGAAGCCGAGAGGCGTCGACACGCCCTCTCTGTAATCTGCCGAGAGAATCCTGCCCTGTACGTCCACAACCGGGTACCCGCCGAGCGAACCGCTCACGCAGGACTCTCGAAAGGCCTCCTCGATTGCCTGGATGCATTCGGCAGGGAGCAGGACTTCCTCGGGCAAGGCGGAGACGATCTGAATCCCTGAGCCACGAGGGTTGGGGGCAATCTCCAAGAGGACAGCTCCGGACTGCTGCTTCCCGTTGATCTCCCGCGAGAACTCCCCCCGCTCCTCCACCGCCCGGGTAATCGTCTCCCGATACACGACCTGGGGTCGGCCGACATTCGCGTGGACGAAGAATTCCCTCGTCAACCTCTGCACCAGGACGCTCAAATGCAACTCCCCCATGCCGGAGATGAGGGTCTGGCCTGATTCCTCGTCGAACCGAAATCGGAAGGTAGGGTCTTCGACCGCGAGCTTCTCCAGGCTGGCAAACAGCTTTTCCTGGTCCGCGATGCTCTTGGCTTCAATGGCGATGAAAATCACCGGCTCCAGAAACTGCATCGGTTCCAGGACAATGGGGGCTTTCTCGTCGCACAATGTGTCCCCTGTACGGACCGTCTTGAGTCCCGTGGCCGCCACGATATCCCCTGCATCCGCCTGCTGGACCCGTTTCCTCTGGTGTGCATGCATCTGAAAGAGCCGGGCGACCCGCTCCCTTTCTCCGAGGTTGGCGTTGTAGACAACCTTCTCCGGCTTTATTGTGCCGGAGTAGACTCTCAGGTAGCTGAGCTTGCGCCCCTCCTCCATGGCAATCTTGAACACCAGCGCTGCCATCGGCTCCTTCACGCCGGCTTGGCGCTCGATAGGCCTCTGATCTGCGGGATCGAATCCGGTCACCGGGGGTCGATCCAACGGGGAGGGCAGGTAGTCGACGACGCCGTCGAGCAGAGGCTGCACACCCCGATTCCGGTAGGCGGCGCCGCAGAAAACGGGCGTGATTTCCCGATACACCGTCGCTTTCCGGATCGCCCTGCGAATCTCCTCCTCGGTGATTTCCTCCTCCTGAACATATTTCTCCATCAGGGCGTCGTCACACTCGGCGATCTTCTCGATCAAGGCGTCTCGATGCCCCTTCGCCTCCTCCTCGAGTTCGCCGGGGATCTCCACATCGTGGTAGGTGTCCCCCTGTTCCTCCGGGTCCCAGACAACACCACACATCCGGACCAGATCGATCACCCCCTGATGGCCTTCCTCGACCCCGAGGGGTATCTGGCAGCACACGGGGTTCGCCCCCAACTTCTTCTTCATCATCCCGACGGCACCGTGGAAATCCGCGCCGACCCGGTCCATCTTGTTGATGAAGGCAAGGCGGGGGATCCGATACCGATCCGCCTGGTGCCAGATCGTCTCGGATTGAGGCTCCACCCCCTCGACCGCGGAAAAGATGAATACGGCGCCGTCGAGCACGCGTAGGGAACGCTCGACCTCGATCGTGAAATCCACATGGCCGGGCGTGTCGATCAGATGCATCTCACACCCCCCCCATTCGAGAAGGGTGACCGCCGAGGTGATGGTGATCCCTTTTTCCTGTTCCTCAGGCATCCAATCCATGACGGCCTGACCGTCGTGAACCTCGCCCATACGATGGATCCGTCCCGCGTAATAGAGGATCCTCTCGGTCAGGGTCGTCTTGCCCGCGTCGATATGCGCGACGATACCGATGTTCCGAATCTGCTTGAGTGGAAATTTCTCAGCCATGTCGAGCCAGACGATCCTAAGGGAACGAGACAGAGTGCTCCAGACGCAAAGCCTGCTATGTTAGCACGCTGCAAGGGGTCCTTCAATATCGAAGACCCCTCGGACCCCTTCGGCCCTTTTGGCGAGATCGGCTTGCGGGCTGTCTGGCGGGTCGAAAGGGAACTGTCGCCATATTTTAATGGAAGCGCTCAAGCCGTTCGGGCCTGTTCCGGGTTCCGTCGGAGATTTGTGCCGGGCGACTTCGGGGGAGGGAGAGACGGAGCCCAAGCAAATCGGAGAGGGAACCCGGAACAGGCCCGAACGCCAGGACCCTCCCGAAACATGGCGGCATTCCGAGATTGCCCCACTACGGCAGGGACGGAAGCAGAGCGAGCGTCTTCACGAGATCCTCGGCCTCCTCCAGCTTCTCTTCGACCTCCTGCCGTTCGGGGTCCAGCCGCAGGGCCATCTTCCAGTAGCGGCAGGCGTCTTCCGGCTCGGAGTTCTGGAGCGCTTCATCGCCCAGCCTGTCGTAGTGAGAAGCCCCCTCGACCTTGCACTTCTCCATGGAGCTTCGTGCTTCCTTTCGATAGGCAGAGCCCTTGGGTATGGAACCGAAATGTTGACAGGCCTTTTCGTATTCCCCCTTTTCGAGCGCCAGGTTGCCTCGCTCGAGCGTTTCCCGGTCCTTCTTGCTTGTATCCTTCTTTCGCGGAGGGAAAACGGGGATCTTCAGCGGAGAGCCTTTCTCCAGAGACCGGGGGTCCTCGATCCGGTTGTAGTCGGCCAGGAAGAAGCTGAGCGTCTTGTCTCCATAGTACCGCCTGGCCAGTGCCTGCAGGCTGTCGCCGTCATCGACCGGGTGGAGAACGATCTTTGTAGGATGGGAGCTGCCGAACAGGGAACGCCCGAGCCGGCCCGCCTCGTCCTTTCCTTCCTCACAGGCAGGCAGCCATGGGACACGAAGTCGATCGTAGCTCTTCAGTTTCCCGGGGGATTCGATGCCGTTGGCCTGGGCAATAACAGACCACTTTTCCCCATCATCGTAATAATAGGCCGCGATGCCGGAGAGGGTGTTGCCCGGATAGACGGTGCTGTAGAGTTTTGTGTTCACCTTCTCCCAGTAGACGAGCGCCTCGGGATGATCGGGGCTCACCTGTAGAACACCTTCGAGAATGGCGCGCGCCTGGTCCACCTCCCCTTGCGCGAGGTGCTTGCGGCATTCCGAAAGCCTTGCACTGATTTCCGCAGCCTCCCGCGCTGTGGCTTGTGTCTCGATCTCTTGCTGCTCCCGGATGCGCTCCTGGTCCCCGGTCACACAGCCGAACAGGCATCCTCCGAATCCGAGCAAGATACCCAGAATTGTCACCTTTCGGAAATTTTTCATGGAGATTCCCCCTCATTAAGACGTCTCGTTCGTGCTGAGGGCAGACACACGCCCCCCTCGAAATCCGTGCTCCCCTATCTTTTCGGATATTTTCGCCGGATCCTAAAGCCCCGTGATAACATGGCATCGAACCTGCATAAATCGCCAGAACGTGGTTTCTAAATACCGACTTCGCCCAGCGTTTATCCCGTTTGAACGGAGTCGAATCTCGCTAACCTATCCCGGATGACGAGCCATGATCGGATACAACAGCCGAGAGACCTTTCAGGACGCGACCTATGATGTTCAGACACAGCAACTGAACAGTCCGGAAAGATCGATCGAAACGCACGTGTATCGGAACGGGAAGATCGTCGCCACCGTTCAGTGTTACACCGCCGCAGATGCCCCGATCGCCTCGATCGAGGAGAGGATGTCACAACAGCACGAAGAGATCTGCGGGAAGGTTCGAGAGGGAACCTACGAGCTGGTCTTTCTGTGGATCTCGCGGGGAATCATCGCCTTTGAGTCCCAGGACTATCTGCAGGCCCTGGAATGCTTCGAGTCCGTACTCGCCATCGAGGAGACGCATGCCGAGGCGAACGCCTATCTGGAGAAGATCCAGACTTCCCTGAAGAAGGACGCACACTGCAGGCGAAGAGTCCTGGAAGGATACCAGAAGCAGATCGAGGCCCTCGAGTCGTCGGGCCGGATCATGGAAGCCAGCCGAAAGAAGGCCATCCTGACCCGAATATGCAAGACACCTCCGCCGTCGGATCGGGGGCCCGCAAGGAAGAATCCCGCAAGGAAGAACCCGGCAGAAAGAAGGCGCCCGACCTACATCTCCTTCCTGGAGAACTCCCTGGGGAGCATCCGGGACACCCTGCTTCCGTGGATCAAGGAAGAACTCCTTCCAGCAATA